>NZ_CP119547.1 GCF_029277985.1 Providencia stuartii
ATGGACCACCAGCTAGAAAGTATCGACGGAACAATCATGAGCAAGAGAACCAAAGACAAAGACCTGGAGAAACTCGACGTAATCAAAGACTCACCGCAAATGAGCCTGTTTGAGATCATTGAATCTCCGGCCAAGAAAGACGACTACTCCAACACCATCGAGATCTACGATGCGCTGCCGAAGTACATTTGGGACCAAAAGCGTGAGCATGAAGATTTATCCAACGCTGTAGTGACACGACAATGCACCATCAGAGGCCAGCATTTCACGGTGAAGGTGAAGCCAGCCATCATCGAGAAGGATGACGGAAGAACCGTGCTGATCTACGCGGGACAGCGAGAGGAAATCCTTGAGGATGCTCTACGCAAGCTCGCAGTGAACGGGAAAGGCCATATCATCGAGGGCAAGGCTGGAGTCATGTTCACTCTGTACGAACTCCAGAAAGAGCTCTCGAAGATGGGTCACGGGTACAACCTGAACGAAATCAAGGAAGCAATCCAGGTTTGTCGTGGCGCAACACTCGAATGTATCAGTGATGACGGTGAAGCCTTCATCAGCTCCAGCTTCTTCCCGATGGTGGGACTGACCACCAGAGGTGAGTTTCGCAAGAAAGGCGGGAACGCCAGGTGCTATGTGCAGTTCAACCCGCTGGTAAACGAATCGATCATGAATCTGTCGTTTCGTCAGTACAACTACAAAATCGGAATGCAAATCCGCTCCCCTCTTGCACGGTACATCTACAAGCGAATGAGCCACTACTGGACTCAAGCATCACCAGATTCGCCGTACACGCCATCGCTTATCAGCTTCCTGACCCAGAGCCCTCGTGAATTGAGCCCACGGATGCCGGAGAACGTCAGAGCCATGAAGCTCGCTCTGGAGGCCCTCATCAAACAAGAGGTCATAAGCGACTACGACGCGAACCAGATCAAGGATGGCCGCAGAGTCATCGACGTGCGGTACGTCATAAGGCCTCATGAGAACTTCGTGAAGCAGGTGATGGCGTCCAACAAGCGTAAGCAGCAGACAGAGCTACGGGCCATCAAGCACGGCATGATCGACCACGACATCATTGATGAACCCCAACGTAAGGGGAGATAGCCACCAGAATCTCCCACCCCCCAGGGAAAAGAAAGATAGGCGCGTCAGCGCCTTTTTTTATGCCAGAAGAAAGCGCACAAGGTACGCCCACCAGGCAGGACCGGAAACGGAATGCCTCCGCATATGGGGGAGCTGCACGGATAGAGCGAACGTGACCCCAGATGCAGCGTGGGCTGGGGCTCTATATATGGGATCGCTGCACGGTAGTCGCAAGCTGAGTCTCAGTATCGTGCAAGCGTAAGCCACGACGAAGGATAAGTGCCATGCTGCTCCAGTGGTTCCCGTAGAGTGGTTCCCGTAAGGTATTGATAGTTAAAGGGTGAGGATGTGGGGGACCTGCACGTTATGAGATTTGATATGTGGGTACGTTGCACGAAAGCAGGTCCTGAACCTCTCGATATATGGGAACTCTGCACGATTGACGAAGCAGAACAAAGATTGACAGATCAGGACAAACCTAAAAAAGCAGTCAAAATGACTCTAATAGTCCATAAAGTGATCACGCGCACACAAAAAGAGGCCAAAAGTTATCCACATTTCCTGTGCATAAACGGGGTTTTGGTATATGGGAACGCTGCACGATCATATGTGGGTACGCTGCACGGTGCAAAAAACGACCAAAATTGACATGTGGGTACGTTGCACGTTCAGAAAATTGTATATGGGGCGACTGCACGTATGACCTTAGACATGTGGGAATACTGCACGAACACCAGATCTGATATGTGGGAACGCTGCACGAAAGCTCTGTTTTGTAAGGATTTTGTGGAAAAAAGAGGGGTTCCGTGTGGATAACAGTGGATAAGATCCAAGGGTATGTGGGGACGTTGCACGGCAACCTATGGGAACGCTGCACGGCAACCTATGGGTTTGTTGCACGGAATAAATATGAAAACACCAGTAATATCAATGTGTTGAGTGGTGATTTAGAACGCCTAACCTGTCTTTAACCGTTTTTAATCCTTTATACAAAGATCTAAAGATCTTTATATTTATCCTTTTGATCACTGAACAAAAAATAATCAACACTGTTTTTTTAGAAAAAAGTCTCGTATGCAAGGCCGAACAGGACGAGTATCACCAACAAGATAAGCATCGACAGCACAAAGTAACCAGACTCGTACATCACAGCTTTGATCACAGAAACGACGCTGATCGATCTTCCAGAGATCCTCCCGATGATCCACTGAAACGCAACGAACGAACCAAGCCCACAGATCAGAACCACCGCTACGGAGACAAGTGCATGTTCCCTCAGGACAGACTCACTCAGGAAACCATACTGCATCCCCATCAATACAAGCCTGCCAATGCCAAAACCCAGGCCCAATGCAACAGCTCCACGAACCAGCACGACCTTCAACGACTGGAGCCATGTCAGCTCAAGATCCATCCCCTTACGGGAAGACCGACGCACCAGCACCGTAGATATGCCCAACCCCAAAAACACCAAAAAAACAAAATCCAACATTGCCACCTCTGCACAAATCAATCAGAACCACAGGCCTCTCGGCCAAATGCGCCACCAGGGAGAACCCACTTCTGCCCCTCCGGCACAAAAATCGGGAGCGTGTAATCTTCTCTGGATACCTGCTCCAATGCCTCAACATCACTAATCTGTATCGGCGCAACAGCAGAACCTAAATCTATTACGTCGATTTTTTTTCTTGATACCGTCACACCAAAGGTTTGTTCATACTGAGCAATTTTCCCAGCTCGTTCAGGCCAGTAGTGACGGATCGTGGACCAGATACGCTGTGAGTTGTAGATGCAGGTCATACACGACGACCGGCTCCAGCCAAGGCGATAAGGGACTGGGGCCAGGATGCGGTGACGCTCGATTACTTCCCATACCTCCTCCTCAGTCCAATGAAGAACGGGCCTCCAGGCATCAACTAACCGTGCAGTCTTCCCATATCTTCTGTCACAGGCATGAGCCTCAAGCTGGTTGTACTTGGATCTGTTTGCACTTTCCTCCCGGCGCTCACCAGTGATGAAAAGGATCTTCTTCCCCTTGAAGCGCTCCTGGTTATTAAGAGCTCTGCGGCCAACATCGATCTTCAAGGCTGATGAGCACCACCTTGTTTGGAGTGATGGCGATTGCTGAGGGAAACGAAGGCGCGTACCAGGCTTAGAGCGCTTATGGTCTCTAGGCAGCACCAGAAGCCCCTCAGGCGTCTCTACACGATGGGGGTGGCTATAGGCATTGTCTTTGAGCATTTCGCCCTCAAAGCCGCCCTCAAGCCACGAGAAGTACATTGGGATACCCAGTTCTTCCCCGAGCTGACGACAGTAATCACGCATGAAGGCCCAATCCATCAACGAACTGCCTTCCTGACCATCAACATCATGGTGCCAGAACTCCACCTTTGACTTATCAACACCCATGTCCACCAGCCGCAAGTACGCAGCAATCGAGTCTTTGCCTCCAGACAGGCAAACAATGATGTGATCGTACAAACTCAGGTCCACATCCGGAGCGGAGAAGTACGTTGTTCTATCGTCACAACGCTGACTGGAAGATATGCCGGTAAGAACCGACTCCAGTGATGGCAACACCACCTGGTCATCGAACAAATCTCCTTGGTTTTCTCGTCTCAACATAAGTCGCTCTTTTTTCTTTACTGGGTTGTTTTTATGATTTACAGTATTATAAAATGATACTGTGAAAAGTAAAGTTTTCAGAACGACTAATCACTCAGGAGAACTTGATAAGCACCAGAAAGCAATCTAAAGGTGGTTTTTCGGTGAGGTTAGTTCAGGGGCAACCTGCCGCTGCTGATTGGAAATCATCAAGAAGTGGCTTTTTGGTGGGGTTACGGTTTGAAGGGGTGAGTATGTGGGAACGTTGCACGGTTAAAGGGGGCCGCACATGAAAACGATAAAGCGGTTCATCGTATGGGTGAATTACGGTCTTGAGGGTTGGAGCATTTTCGGATCGAGCGATGACTGGGATGAAGCGGTATCCATCCGTTCGGAAGCGATAGACGAATGCAATATTGACGAGGAAGACATCATCTTGGCAGAAAACAAAAACGAGCTGGTGGTAAAACCTGCGGCCAAGCAAATGACGGAGTGGCACCGGGAACTGGAAGCCGTCCTTATGACCTTGGATGACTGCCAGATGGAATGTGACGGTATGACATGGGCAGTAAGCCACCTACTCAATGAAGCGGGTGTACCTCATGACTGCATGTATGGCTTTGTGCGAAACGAACAGACCAAGGACATCGTGACACCGCATTTCTGGGTTGTCCTGGATGATGGGTGGCTGGTGGATCTGAGGCTACGCATGTGGCTGGGCGATCACGACAACATTCCTCACGGGGTATTCCATCCCGATAACGAGCCAGGACTTTTCTACAAGGGAGACCCGGTTCAAAACCATAAAGGGATGAGACTGGGCAAAGCCGTCCTGGACATCATGACCGACGGAAAACTTTCACATGTGAAAGTTCCTGAACGACAAGACGGAGAGTAATAGCGTGGAATTTGATTACGACAAGTCAGTATCAAACGCACATCTTGAGGCCGCAGGCTGGGGTATGGATGCCTTTAACCACTCCAACCCATTTGAGAGTCATGTCATCTA
The DNA here is from genome assembly GCF_029277985.1 of Providencia stuartii. Taxonomy (NCBI): domain Bacteria; kingdom Pseudomonadati; phylum Pseudomonadota; class Gammaproteobacteria; order Enterobacterales; family Morganellaceae; genus Providencia; species Providencia stuartii. The sequence continues at coordinate 4,694 of NZ_CP119547.1, forward strand.
TGTGCGTGACTACCGCAACGATCACATCCGCCTGTTCACCATCAAGCAGGCTGACTTCGACACGATAAAGCTGCCGCTTCACCTTACCTCCGACATGCTGGCTTCGGTGATCGCTGAGTTCGTATCGAAGGCAGCAAAAGGGAAGTTGAATACGAAGGAGTCCGACACGCTGGCTCCTGCCTTGGTTGGCTATGCCAAATCAACAGAAACCTACCGGAGCTGGCGGAGAGTTTCTGGAGCAACAGAGCGATTGCATATGGTCATCAATATCTATGCGGGTTCTGAATTGCTGAGACCTTTCATCGCTCGGGCTCCTGAGACCGTCCTGACGACCCAAGAGCTACTGGTCTTCTCATCACAGGTTAAGAGCATGGATGTATCCAATCATCCAGAGTGGTTTAGGGGCCGGAGGTAGTCATGAAGCCAGTTCTCTGGATATTCGTCCTGATCATCGCCCCTTTCGTCATTGCGAAAGTGGACCAATGGCGCAAACGCGGCATTGGAGACACCTGGGCGTGGTGGAAATCAGAGAACATGCCTTATGAGCTGCGCTCGGCCACTCTGTTTTTGTCCGAACAGGACATATCAACCACACAGCCGGTGCCCATGCACGGCAGGGTTGATCAGGTGTACCAAACCAAGAATGGGGTTCTCATTCCCTTGGACACCAAGCTGCGCCAGGTAAACCACATCTATGAGTCGGACATTATCCAGCTCTCGGTTTACCGGGTAATTCTGTCACACAAGTACAAGGCACCCGTTGCCAAGTACGGCTATGTCCGAACCGTTGTTGAGACAGCGGACGGGGATAGAGTCCGTTACATCAAGACAAACCTTCTCAGCGAAAAAGAAGTGGTCAAGCTGTGGCACCGCTATCAATCCATCCGTTCTGGTCAGGTAAAAACCTCCTGTTCCTGTGGCGGAAAGTTTCACATGTGAAAGTTCTGGATTGAATCAGGGTTGCCCGAATTGGGCAGCTAGGCGGGGTTGCATTTTTGAAAAGTCCTGTACGCTGGTTGGTATAGGAGGTGAATAGTGGCCCAGCTTAAACATAACCGCTTCGTCATGTTGGGGTCCTTGGTAGCGACGGTCGTAGCTGCCGCCAATGGCTTGAGTTTTCTCACCCTTATGGCTGGTGGAATGACCCTTCTCCAGTTCATGGCTTGGAAGCAACAAGATGCTGTCCGGAGCCGGTTTAAAGCTGCGAAGGATGCGTTTGAAGCGTTGAACGTCATTGCGTTCGACAAGCACTGGGTAGGTTCAACCGCGACGGTCGCCAAAGTGTCGAACATGATCACTCCGCCCGAACGACTGGATAAGCCCTGGGCGGTGCAAGTTCTGGCCGTGACCAAAGGTGGGACGTGGTTCGCGGTGGATCTGCAAGTGACCGGCACTGACAAGGTTCAGATGCTTAGCCTCCACCAGCTTAGTGAAAAGGCGGCAAAGACCATGCTGGCCTTCGACCTCGAAGTGTATGAGAAATTTTTCGGAAAACCTGATGTTGCATGAGGACAATGTGATGGAAAAAGTCAAAAGCGTAGATGCCGTGGAGTTCACGGCAGCAGATAAGAAGGCGATGACCCATGCGGCATACGCCCAGTGTTTCTTCATTCTGGCCCAAGTGATGGCATTCCCTTCCCTGGGGGTGGCTGGCGCTATGGTTGCTGCTCTGTGCGGCATGATGCCGTGGTTGACCAAGTTCGCCAAAGAGGCTCCATCGAAAGCCTTTGGCATGGTGATGGCTTCACTCTGCCTTGCTCCTGTGTACGGGAAACTCTGTGAGCTGGTGGTCCACGCGATTCAGGGAGCTTGAGCTTATGGGGGTAGTACGAGTTCCCTACCTCTTGGCTGAGCTGAAAGAACGCGGATGTGCTGATGAATCTGCTCTGGCGCAGGTTATGCAGCCTGGATGCCGAATTGGAGAGGAAGACCTGCGGAAGTTGGCCGCAAATTTAGGGCTTGAAGTGTCCGAGCTGGCACCAGCGCCAGAGAACGCGGCCAACACCCGGTTCAAAGCAAAGCTGAGAGGAGGTTTGGCCTCCTTTCTTTTTGAGTACGACGGCTGTTTCCGACATGCAGAAGGCTCCAGCCATGCAGAAATGTTGGGTATCGAGCAAGAAGACGACATAGGTCTTCCGAGTCGAGCTGCTGACGCCATGCTCCTGGAGAAGACGCTTTACCAGGTAATCGCTCGGGCTAAGTACATGCTCGGCAAAATCGACAGCAAGTTTGTCAGGTCAGAACAAGCAATCGAGTTCCGTGAGCAACTTGCTCCTGGGATCTTCAAACCAGGTTACAGAGGTTTCCGATTCAAGGAGGCTGCCGCTGGTGATTTGCCTACTGTCATGATTGACGGTCGGAAGTTCAACTGCGTTGCCAGCATAGCCAGAGCACATGGACTTGATCCGGTAACGGTGCGTAGGCGCATTGCGGACACCGGGAAGGCCGCAGACAAACTCTCCAATGATGAGTGGAAGCTCATCCTCGCCAAGAAAAAAGGTAAAGGGAAACCCTTCACCTATCTGGACAGGACCTACAGCAACATTGCTCAGTTCTGTCGTGAGCATCAGCTCAACACCAACCTTGTTTACCAGAAAGTCAAAGACCGGGCTGATAGCGCTGATGAAGAGTTCTGGGGACTGATAATCGAAACATGCAAAAGGAAAAACTAATGGCAGAAAACAAAGAGATCCCCTGGGAGAAAGAACTCATTGAGAAGTACATGTTCACCCTGCATAAAGAGCAGGTGAAAGACCGGCGCTGGCGGACCATGTTGCGTGTGCTTCGCGCATCTGGTTTCGTGCTTCTCATGATCGGCTTCATCATTTTGGCATCTAATCCGGGTGGGATGCCGTGGCAAAGCGCCAAGGCAGGAGCCCCTCACACCGCGTATATCAACATCCGTGGTGAAATTGCTGCTGGCACTCTGGCCGATGCTGATCACCTTATCCCGTCCATCCAAGCTGCATTCGACAACCCGAACTCACAAGCTATCGTGCTTCGCATAAACAGCCCTGGCGGTAGCCCGGTTCAAGCAGGACGGATTTATGACGAAGTGAAGGCGCAGCGAGCCCTTCATCCGGAGAAAAAGGTCTACGCCATCATTGATGACATCGGTGCCTCTGGCGGTTACTACATCGCCTCTGCTGCGGATGAAATCTATGCTGACCGCGCCAGCCTTGTCGGTTCTATCGGCGTCATCAGCTCGGGGTTTGGATTCACCGGCTTGATGGACAAGCTCGGCATCGAGCGCCGGGCTATCACTTCCGGAGAGCACAAAGCGCTTCTCGACCCATTCTCCCCTCTTACCTCTGACATGAAGAAATTCTGGGAGGGCGTTCTATCGAAAACCCACCAGCAGTTCATCGAACGAGTGAAGGCTGGGCGGGGTGATCGACTGAAAGACGACCCAGAGGTGTTTTCTGGATTGCTCTGGAACGGGGAGCAGGCCAAAGACATTGGGCTGATTGATGGCCTGGGTAGTTTGAACTCCGTGGCGCGAGACGTCATCCACCAGAGCAACTTGGTGGACTACACACCAACCGAAGACATCATCCGGCGACTGACCCAACGAGCGAAGCTCGAAGCCAGTTCCTTCGTGCAAGAACTCAGCGCTGTGAAAGTTTACTGATAGGAGCAGTTTGATATGACAGAACAAAGTACCAAATCACTACGTCTCGGGGTTGTTGCCGCCATTCTTTTGGGGCTCGTAGGAACCGGGTTCGGGATCTACCAGTTCGTGAAAGAGAAGGATCTGGCGCAAGAGATCGCCAACGTGAAGTCTACGGTCAACCAGGTGAAGGATGCCGAAGGCGTCACCTTCAAAAGCAAGGCAGAGTTTGAAGCTGCTGTGGCCGAAAGCATCAACAAGTTTGTCGCGCAGAAACAACAAGCCGACATCGATCAGAAGTATGCCCAGTTCGAGGCAGCACCTGAGAAGGTCGAAGAAGGCAAACACATCTACGGGGACCTTGGTGCTCGGTTCACGCTGGTGGAGTTCTCCGATATGGAGTGCCCATTCTGCAAGCGATTCCACGACACACCCAAACAAATTGTGGATGCCAGCAAAGGCAATGTGAATTGGCAGTGGAAGCACATGCCTCTCGATTTCCATAACCCGGCAGCTCACAAGGAAGCTCTGGCCGCTGAATGTATTGCTGAGCAGAAGGGCAACCGTGGCTTCTGGGTCTTCGTTAACGACATTTTCCACCATACCCAGGGGAATGGTGGCGGTGTTGCTGACCTGGCCTCTGTTGTCACTGGTGTTGGTGCTGATCTGGATGCGTTCCGGGAGTGCCTCGGCTCAGGAAAGTACGAAGACAAGGTTGAAGCTGACATCCAGAAAGCCAAGAGCTATGGCGTCAACGGGACACCAGCCACTTTTGTAGTGGACAACCATACCGGCAAGAGCCAGCTTCTCGGCGGCGCTCAACCGGCGCAAGCCATCATGGCCGTGATGCGAAAAATGATGATTGAGTCGCAACAAGACGACTCCGCGAACCAATAAAAACTTTCACATGTGAAAGTGGAGTGAGAACTGATGATCAAGATTACAACTAAATTGGGATGCCTTCTGGCGGGGCTGCTTGTCCTGTCGGCTTGCTCAAGCGTCCCTCAGCCAAACAACGAATACGCGAAGGCCTTGGATGATACCAAACAGGTATGCGCTGCCTGTGCCCTGGTTGGTAATGACCTGCTGGTTGCCCTCAACAAGTCATGCGACACCCCAATGACCCCCGAGACTCTTACAAGCGTCATGAACAGTAACCCGATGTTTGCCGCCATGATGGCAATTAACTCCATAGGTGGAACCGACTTCTATCAGGTTTACCGTGATGCGGCCATAGACACCCTGCGGTGCAATGAAATGGACAGTTGGCCTGATCGGACCAAGGTGCGTTTCCAGCAGCCCGACATGCAAAAGGCGCTGGCCTTGAGGGTTTCTGCCAGACAGCAGAAGGCAAATTAACTTTCACATGTGAAAGTCAGGCTCTCCGGGGCCTGATTTCACTATGAGGTGAATCTATGGAGTTACAAGAAGCAAAAGAGGCTCTCGATAGCCTTCATCCACACAAGGCCTCAGCGCCTTTGAGGCTTGTCATCCACCAGCCAGGTGGGATTGGTGGAACCCCTACAGTGGGGGTGAAAGCTATTCACGCAGGCTTTGACTGGGACAGCAACACCATCCTGATCTATCCGGAAGAGCAGCTCACCCGGTTGACGCCGGATGAGGTCGCCGCCATCACGAAGTCAGTATCGAAAGGACAGTCCTGGCATTCATATCAGCAGTTCAAGAAGTATCGGGAGCAGTTGGCCGAAGCCACGGAAGAAATTAATAGGCTCAGGGCTGAGCTGGGCAGGTATCAGAATAACGGGAGGGGGTAATGCTAAAACGCGGAATTATCAATCTCGCTGCTAGTTACATCATTGTTGATGCCCTACTCCGGAATGCAGCAATTTGGATCTTTGGCTTGTCCTTCTCCGTTGGTGGCACTTACGTCACTGGCGAGGCCAGTACATGGGTCGTTTACCTAGCCACTTCTGGTGCCATGACACTCTGTTCTGTCGTAACAGCCTACCTGCTCGTGACCTATCACCGCTGGGGGCTGATGACGGCCAGGGTCTGGTTGCTATTGAGTGCCTGCCTAAACGGCTATGCCGTCTATTTGAGTAGCCACAACATCCAGTTGGTGGTGGCACTGCTTTCCAGCCTGTTTATTGCTTTGTGGATGCTCAAGACCCTTGAGCAACCAGCAGTGAAGGGGACGTACAAGGTAATCGCTGATCTTCACCGTCAGCTATGGGGAATGTTGAAGGGGCAAACACAATGACGACGAATACTCAAAACGCGAACGCCAACCAGGTTCGGTCTTTACGCGACATGCTTGTCCCCGCCCTGTTGTTCTATGTGGTGATGACGGCCATGTTTGTGGGTCTTGACGCATTCATGGATAAACCCACCAGCATGAACCTGCCATTTATGCCGTTCCTTGTCTCGATGGTGAGTTTTACCAGTGACGCACGTCGAGCGTGGGACTGGCGAAACGGGACCAAGGTTGTAGCTGTATTGACTGCGGTAGCCATGCTGTTGGCATTCATCTATCAGCTCGCGGTCGGAGAGATGAATCTCTTAGGGGTTGGTATATACCCGGCCACAGCCATCCTTCTGTTGGCAATCTCCTGGGTGATTCGCGCTATCGGAAAGACAGCACCTTTCCAGTTCCTGGGGAGACACCTGGCGCGGTTTGGTGCATCGAAGTGGGTCCAGCGTACCGCCGCAGTCATTGTGCTCGCGGGAGGCCTTGCCATCACTATCTATGCCTACTGGCTTAACCACGGGAGCTGATGATGATCATTGCAACGAAGAACGGCTTTCTGGTGGCCGCAGAACTAATCAGGGAAGAGGCCGGGTACTGGCTACTACAGCCTCGTGACCAAAAGACGCCGGTCAGGGTGAATAAGCAGGATAACAATAAACGCGCTTTCACGCATATGGGAGACGCCCTTCGCTGGGCCGGTGATCCTGAGCTTGCAAAGCAATTCGATGCCGAGGGGGAAGAACATGCAAATTCGTGACTACATGACAAAGTTGTTTGACGCATTTGGTGATGTGGAGGAAGTCACCCGAGAAATGCTTCTGGAGCAGGCGGAGCTCATTCATACGATCAGCGATAAGTGTCAGAGCACAGGCCTGTTTCTGGATAGTCAGGTTCGTTTCAACCAGTTCGTTCAAGAGATTGAGGCTGACGACAAGGTAGAGGATCGGTTGCTTCATGCTTGGTGCTGGGTAATGGACCGAATAGTGAAGGCTCCAACATCCTTTCACATGGATGGGGCTGTGATTTTGACAATGCCTCTGGTCGCCAGATACCTGCCACCGGTTGAACAGGAGCCGGAAACCATCGTGGTGAATCTCGATGAGGACTACAAGGCTCCTGTAGGCAACCAAACGCTCTGCGAGCTCGTTATGGAACGGAGGCATTGGCCGCAAGGTGCAACCTGTGCGACCCAAGAAGCGGACGGGGGAGTCCTCTACTGGGACGCCCCGGTTGATGTGGTAGAGGAAGGCAGAAAGGTCGCCGGTAAGCACGGCATGATGGCCGAGATCGGATTGAAACATCAGGTTGATGCCTGGTATGCAGATATGGACGAAACACGGCTCGCAACCGATTGGAACACCGCCGTCATTACGCCTCACTGCTTGCTGCTTTCCTATCTGGATGTGCTTCAAAAGAACAAAGTTCCCTTTGATGAAGGTGTGCAGCTCGCTGCCGAATGGGTGAAGCAACTTGGCGGGGAATTTCGTGAAGACACTGAGGAAGCGCCGGAAGCTGAGGCTTCAGTGCTTTCCCTGGGGAGAGCCACGGCTCATTGCTTTAAACCCTATCCGGACACAAAAAATTTCTATTACGAGGCCTAAGCCTCACCCAAACAGGAGGATCAACATGCGATACCAGGTATTTAAAACGAAGGAAGGGGGCCAGCCGGTGTTTACGGCACCGTGGTACTGGTTGGCCTCTGCCATTGCTCACTGGTCATCTCTTAACTGGGATGCCTGTCGAATCGTAGACAGCAAGGTGGATGAAACAAGGCTCTGTTGGGCCAAGGCTCTACCGGCTGGGAAAAAAAAGTAATTTGGATGGAGTGATTATGAGGTTAGGTTTTGTGAAAAATACGGGGGTTTCAGCGTTCCTGGTAGCCATGCTGGTGGTGGCCCCTCAGGTATGGGCAGAAACCTTTACTGCGAAGGTTGTGGGGGTGTCTGACGGTGATACGGTCAAGGTCCTGACTGAACAAAGCTGTGACTCCGGGAAAGATTGCCGGAGCGGCAAAATCCAGTACCGGGTAAGGCTGGCGGAAATCGACACCCCAGAGAAGAAACAACCCTACGGCTCAAAGGCGAAACAGGCGTTGTCCGATCTGGTGTTTGGTCGAATGATTAAAGTCGAGCAAATCGACAAAGACCGTTATGGCCGTCTGGTCGCCAACCTTTATGTCGATGGCAAATGGGTCAATGCCGAAATGGTCCGTTCTGGGAGTGCGTGGGTGTACCGGCAGTACGCCAAAACACCGGAGCTGTTCAAGCTGGAGGCCGAAGCCAAAGCCGATAAGCGAGGTCTCTGGGCATTACCGGAATCGGAGAGAACTCCCCCTTGGGAGTGGCGAAGAAAGCACTAACCACACCCCAGAGTATGCAGGTGTAAACAGTAACCAAGAAAACAAACAGGAATAACGATGAACAAAAGTGAACTGATTATGAAAGTGGCCGAAGACGCTGACATTAGCAAAGCAAAGGCCGAAGCTGCGGTAAATGCGCTGATCAACTCAGTGACAGAGGAGCTTAAAGCGGGTGGGACAGTAGCGCTCACTGGGTTTGGTACTTTCCACGTTAAGGAACGCGCAGCGCGAACCGGGCGGAATCCCCAGACTGGAGAGAACATCCAGATCGCGGCGGCCAACATTCCTGGGTTCAAAGCTGGTAAGGGGTTGAAAGACTCCGTGAACTAGATCTTAATCATGTGACACATGAATAAGGTTTACATAAGGCTCCTTCGTGGGAGCCTTATTCATATCAGACATGAATAAGGGGAAGGGATGAGATTGTCGTCAACTCAAAAAGACGTTTTGTTCATTCTATACGCAATTGAGGCCGGTGGAAAAGCCGAGCCTGTACCAGGTGTAAAAATACTGGAGATGATCAATTCAGCTCGCCAGAGCGGTATTCATGGAACGAACTTCCGAACGTCATGCCACACGCTGGTGGAGAACGGCCTGTTGAACAAGTACCGGAATGCTTCTCTAAAGCTGGCCTTTAGGCTGACCGACGATGGCAGGGAACGTGCAGGAGAGATATACCGAAAACGGCTGGAAGAAGAGCAAGAGAAGTAATACGCCCCATAACGGGGCGTATCGAGTTAAACGGCAAAGCCGTAGTGGGTGCCGTCCGGAAGTTCAACATCGAGGCGTAGCTTGCCACCGGAGGCCTCAACGTACCGCTTAATGGACGACAGCTTGAGATCTCGTCCAGGTTTTTCCATCTCGGAGACTGTCGGCTGTCTCACACCCAGAGATGCAGCAATTTCCCCCTGGGTAAGGTTCATGCGATCACGAAGCTCTGCCAAGTGGATGTTCAGTAACATCTCAGTGGCCGCTTTCTGTGCTTTGGCAACAACCTCAGGCTTTTCTGTTGCCAGCATTTGGTCAAGAGTTCTTGCCATAACGTCACTCCTTCTTCAATTTATCCAAGTGCGCCGCAAACTCACGGTCTGCAATTGGGATCATTACTTCATAAAACCTTTTCTCGTCCCCGGTCTTGTTACCGGCGCAGAGAAGAATCCCCTTACGCTTTGGATCGAACGCAAAGAACGCTCTGATAGGATCTCCTTTGCTTTGGACCCGAAGCTCTTTCATGTTGCTGTAGGATGAACCGTTAACAGTATCCGCGTATGGCCTCGACAGCATGGGGCCTCTATCTCGCAGCACCATCATCGAAGCCAGCACGTTTGCTCTATCGGTATCATCCAGAGCATCGAACCACTCATCAAAGGTGTCGGTTGTCTCGATGACCCACATGATTTCTCCTTACTTAATATAGGTGCAATCCTATATAGATTCAAACCTATAATCAAGAAAAATCGGCGGCGATGGGGGCCGAAATGTCAGTAAGTAGTCATGTGACTAAAATAGGGGGTAGAATAAGCCTCGATATAGTCATGTGACTAAAAGGTGTCCTGAATGAACAACCTACCCCTACTGCTCGATGCAAGAGAAGCCATTGACTACTACCACCAGCATCCAGGCATGACTGATGCAGAAAAGGCCTATGTGGTCGCGTTCCTAAGCGGAGAGGGGCGTTCAAACAGTCAGATCAGAGAGGATCTGGGTATTGAGAAGGTCTATACGGTTACACACCTGAAACGCGCCGGTACGCTATCGGAGGAAGAGCTAACACTCTGGCTCAGAAATCCACGCAAGATCACCCTGGGGCATGTGAGGGCCGTGGCTAAGTTACCTTTCAGCAAGAGAGAAAAGCTCCTGAGGGATCTCCTGCATACCAGGACACCGGTTCATAAATTTGAGGCGATAGCGAAGGGCAAAGAAGTGGACAGGGATGCAGACATTAAGCGCCTGGAGACCCTGATGAGCGATGCTACGGGTAGGCCTATCAAAGTTCGCTATAACCCCGCGAAGCGCTCCGGGGAACTGACGCTGGGATTCTTCACGCTCGATGACCTGGATGACGTGTGCAAGGCTTTGGGGTTTGATCCAAGCGAGCAGATGTAAACCAGAAAACTTTCACATGTGAAAGTCTTGCAAGGTGTCTTTTTATTGTTTACAGTATCATAAAATGAATCTGTAAAGGTGCGCGATGAATGTGCTTCCAACGAAAAGCTGGCCTTGGGCGTTATAACTCAACCAGACCTGAGTGGCTGGCGGCGTACCGAAACGCAAGATGTATGAGAAGCTCAGGTAAAGAACCTGATGCTTCTCTTTCCGGGATAGCTTGGAAGGCGCAACTCATTGTTGCCCATGAAAGAGGCAGAATTGACAGCCTGGCTGTCCCTTTGGATGCCAGATTGATAGCAAAGAACCTCATCGACGAGATCCTTGCTGAGGAGAACTGATGGACGAAAAAATTACCTACGAAGAAATGCTTGAACAACTCGACCAGAAAGGCATCCGCGTCACCAACGGGGCGAGACGGCTTTATGTCGCGTTGAACAACGGAGTCAAAGCTGAGGTGCTGGGTAACTGCGGTCCCGCCACAATCAGCTTGGTTGACGGGATGATTGTTGTGGAAGAGCAGACTCTCCACTAAGGGCAGCAGCATGGGCAAAAAAGTACACATCATTTGTGGAAAGTGCGGCAGTGACGAGATGAACTTTGTCATCAATGAACACTGTCCAGACGATCCCCAGAATGTTGCCAGTATGTCCTGCTCAAATTGTTGCGAACTGACAGGCATAGCCGAGTGGTCGGAATTTAATGGACGTGAGCTGAAAGGTGAAGCCGTCGCCCTATCAACACCGGCAAACGTGAATGCTCTTCTAGGATTGCTTCGCCAGGCGATGGACAGCGTTGAGTATCGCCTCTATGGCGGGGACATGTCATTGAGCGGTAATGATGCTGCCGAACTCATAGACCTCCAGGAGCGAGCTGAGAAGGTCTTGTCTGTTCTTCGGAGTGATCAGCATGAGTGATTTATACGAACCGCTTGAGTTTGTGTTCTGCGGCTTTAGGAAAGGGGACGCTGGGCTATTTATCTCGGTAGCCACTTTGCGCGATGGTGTTTTAGGCCGTGAGATGTATTTCTCAAAGGGAAAAAGCAAAAGGCGCTGGGTTGTCGGTGGCATTTACTCAGGGGCCTCGTTTTCGGACAACGGAGCAAAAGGTCTGGATGATGCTCATTACGTTAAAGCATGGGAAGTGCAAGGCGACAAGATAGAGTGGCAAGCAAAAAGCGAGCAAGCCGAAGCCTTGGCGCGAAGCGAGAAACTTGAAGCCGACGATAGGAAGCGCAATGAACTCGAAGAGCTGATGCTACCCATCAGGAAGCAATATGGGGCATTAACAAAGCGACGTGATAGGGCAGGGGCCGCAGCTCTTGAAGAAGCTGTCCTGAGAGCGCTGAGAGCGCCCATCAGGAAGGCTGAGGAGAAATAACCGTGGAGCCAGTCTTAGCTAAAGCATTCGCCGGTTTTAAAGTCGTAGCTGTAAGTGCCCATCAGATTGGCTTTTCGGCTTTTCTTGCCATTGGTGTTTGCTGGCGCTTTAGGGGTCGCAAGTACGCCATAGAACAGGATACCAACAAGTGCCGCTTGCCACGCGAAAACAGCAACCAGAATCCAAAAAGCAGCAGCCAGAACCGGCAGTTTGTGCAGAAGGTTGAGCACCGACTTGGCCCAAATCACTGCCGGGATAGCCAGCACTGCGTAACCCCAGTTGGTGGCCTCAAGCATAGCCAGGCCAAGAATAACAACAGCCATCAGCGCGATATTCAGTACATGTTTCATGGTCATCTCTCCTTTTCAACTTACACTTTTATCCTATCACAGCATTAAAAAATGCAACTGTGAAAGGGCATTTTTCATTCAAAAAGAGGTGACACTTTGAGTGCAATTATCAGCAAGTGCGGCATGTACAGATACCGTCTGGAAAGGGATGTGCAACCCGAAGGCCTTGTGTTCGGTTATTTTGGTGTAAACGGCTCTACGGCCACGGCCACCGAGGACGATCACACGGTCAGAAAGTGGATAGGGTTTACCAAGGTCAACGGAGGGAGGCGATTCATAGTCGGTAATGCTTTTGCTTTTCGGGCGACCGACGTTCGAGAGCTGGCTACGGCGGTTGATCCTGTCGGGCCTGAAAATGAAATCCACTTGGAAAGGATTATTCGGGATGCTGATGTCTTGGTGCCCTGCTGGGGGAGCCGAACTAAGCTGCCTAAGTCTTTGCATGTTCATTTGGACAGGCTTTTAGAGCAGCTCGTTGCATCTGGGAAGCCGGTATTGGCATTTGGCGTGACTGGTTCGGGGGACCCGAAGCACCCACTAATGCTTGGATATTCGACAAAACTTGTGCCCTGGGGAGGAAAATAATTATGTCGATGCTTGAAGCACGTTACTTCGTGGCAAAGATAAGCGATGCACAGGCCGTGCTCTGCGATGAGGAGCTGGCGACACTGGAAAGGCTGATCCGGAAGGTTGATGATGGCCGCAGAGCAAATGGCAAGAGCTCGCTTACTTGCGTTGTTGTCGAAGAAGATTGGCCGAACTGGCAGCAAACGGTTGACTCTGTACTTTCACTTGCTGACGGGAAAGACAACGATTGGACCAATGCCACACCAGAACAAATCAAGGCCTTTTGGGTCGATGACTCAGTTTGGAAAACTCTGGATGGCCGGGATAAATGGATTGAAGATCTCGACCTGCTGGTGGACGGTTCCCCGGTGGCTTCTGAGTGGGAACCTTTTGGCTTGGAATCAGGGCAGTCTGTCGTCATACGAGGCGGATGGATAGAAGGGAATGCCTTGAGTGATGATGGCGTACCGCTAGTGCAGGCATTCGTCGCTTGGAAACAGGGCCAAGACAACCACTAAAGGAAAATTACTTCGGAAGGGCGGCTATGGCCGCTTTCTTTTTAATATTTACAGCATCACATAATGATACTATGATGTTGTTAATTTACTTGGGGAGGCGCTTATGCTCACTGCTAAATGTATAGGGTGCGGATGCACCGATGATCACGCTTGTGTTGAAAACGGTCAACCGTGTCACTGGCTTCGCGTGAATAGAGTGGAAGGTATCGGGGTCTGCTCTTCGTGCCCGGATGCTCTCAATCAATTCGCATCGACCAGCCAGGAACAAGCAACTGGACAGGATGACTACCGGAACAGTCCAGAATGGAAGGATTTTTCATCACGCATTGGTAATGCACTATGCGGGGGCCGGAGCAAAGCAAAGTAAGGTAAAAACGGCTATGCCGTTTTTTATTTGTCTATTACGGCATCACATTATAAGCCTGTAAATGCTGAATCTGTAATTGCCCAAAATGGGCGTGAGCAGGGGCGGGGTGTGAGGTCGTTCTAAGGCAAAATACTTTGTACTGGCAGAACAAAGAAAGAATGAACTTTCACATGTGAAAGTTTTTGGGGTACGGGATGGAACAAGCAATTCAAAGTTACTTGGCTGACGACCGGCAATATCAAGACAGGATTACCGCAGCTCTCAGCCAGGTTGAAGAGAAAGGTGCAGAGTACGAAGCTCTTTGCCAACAGCGTGCTCAGTTGGGGATCTGGCAAAAAATTATAACGTTCTGGCAGTTTCGTCGAGACATCGCCGTTATACGTTCAGCACTAAAAGGCCATAACAGCGATTTGCGGTATTTGCGCCGTGGGAGAGACCAGCTCAAAGAGGGATTGGTTTCTCGGGCCGTGAAGCAAGCGATTGACGGTAGCCAGATTCTGGAACGAATCACCCAAGCTCAAGATAGGCTTGACGCCGCATCTCGACTCCACGAGAGCAACAAGCGACTGGTGGACATGGGGCAAAAAGCCTTACGTGAAATCAGTGAGGCCTCTTCCAGTGTTTCATCAGCACAAACAATGGAGGTTCTCGACCTTGTGACTGACAACAAGGGCATTTCCGTCATGTCGTCGATGTCAAACTCCTCGGCCAGCAGTGAAATAGACGATGCGAAGAGAGCTGTGAAAGCCTTCGCAAATGCGCTGGGGGATCATCGTGACATTGTGGGCTCACTGCACCACTCAATGGCAACTGAGTTTATCGATCTGGGTATGGACTTTGCCGGTTTGAATGATGGTTTCGACTTTGGGAGCGTCTTCTCGCTGTTCAGCTTGTCGTCTGCCAGTTCCTCTCTGGACAAAGTAGAGTCTCGCGTTGAATCTCTGATGCCAGATCTAAGACGAGCCGCCTCCAATTCGGCAGCAGAGTATGCCCGTGTTAACGAAGAGTTCTTTGGCCTGAAACAACAGGCCTGTTGCCAAGTGCATGAGTTGCTGGTGACAAATGGTATAGACGTGTCAGTCAAGCGCGTTGAGTCCGCCGTGAACAGCTACAGAGTTGGAAGGTGATATTTACAGCATCATAAAATGAACTTATGATGTGAGGTGATCAACAAGTCGAAATTTATTTAAAGGATAAGCGATGAGCGATATTACACAGCAAATGGACAAACTTGAGATTCCAATCAAGTTGTCCTTTCCAGTCATCAACGTTAGCACTTTTGAGCTGGGCCGCGCAGAGAGCGTTTTCTCTGACATTGCAAAGAAAGTCGGCAAGCACTTTATTGTAATGCCATTCAAGAAGCTGCCTGATCCAGGCACGATGAAGGCAATGGTGGACGAGTCCAAGAAGTCCTCCAAAAACGGAGTTGTCGTGTTCGACACTTTCTTTTTCGACCGCCAACGTGCAAACCCGGAAACACTCCCAGCCCTCAAGTCATCACTGACCTATCTGGAGAATGAGGGGATCAACTACATCATCGCTGGCAAAGACGTCTTCAATGAAGAGTTCGTTTATCACATCGATCTCCCGGCTATGAGCAATCAGGAAATCCTGAAACTGCTCCAGACCTGTGAAGATAACGTGAAAGATGGTGGAGTCTTCGAGAGCAACGAACGTGCTGTCATCGCAAACCACGCCTTGGGCTTGTCACACACCCAGATGAAGAACGTCTTCACCTACTCCGCTTACTTGAAATTCAAGGGTGAAGAATACCTGGGCGAGATCCGAAAAGAAAAAGCTCACATCTTGCGTGATGTCGGCCTCGATGTGCTTGAGGCCATTGATATTGGGAATGTCGGTGGTCTCGAAAACCTCAAGGAGTTCCTCCAGATACGTAAAGCCGGTTGGGACAAAGACCTTCCGGTAAAAGGTGTCCTTCTGGCCGGTGTACCTGGTGGTGGTAAATCGCTGACGGCAAAAGCCGCTGCCGGTGTACTTGGCACTACCTTGGTTCGCCTGGATATGGGCCGTTTCTATAGCAAGTATCTCGGTGAAACCGAGCGCCAGTTCAATCGTGCATTGCAGACCATTGAGCAGATCGCACCCGTTGTTGTGTTGATTGACGAGATGGAGAAGTTTTTTGGTAATGCCGATGGCGAACACGAAGTATCCAAGCGCCTGCTGGGCTCTTTCCTCTACTGGCTTCAAGAGCGCAAGAAGAAGATCTTCATTGTGGCGACGGCCAACCGGGTTCAGTCGCTGCCTCCTGAATTGATGCGAGCTGGCCGCTGGGACCGAGCATTCTTCATTGATCTGCCAAGTGTGGCTGAGCGCCAGAAGATTTTTGAGATCCACCTCGCCAAGCAGAAGGCCAACATCGCCGCGTTCGATATGCCTACGCTACTTCGTACCACCGAGGGATACACCGGGGCAGAGATTGAACAGGCCGTCATTGACGCGATGTATCTGGCGAACGCTCAGGACAAAGAGCTCAACAATGAAGCGCTGGTGGATGCGGTCACTCGCATTACCCCGACCAGTGAAACTCGCCGGGAAGACATCAACCAGATTCGCAGTTTGCGGGATCAAGGCTTCTATCCGGCCAATAACTTCGATGTTCAAGAGCAGAATGGCTCTGGACGCAAACTTGCCATCGAGGACTAAGCGATGGAGTGGATTTTTTGGACTGCTCTTGCTGTGTCATTGATATTCCACTCAGAAGTCAGCGACTTAATCAATGCTCTAGCTGAGTGGGCTAGGGAGCGAGCTGGTGCGGCCAGGAGAGAGCATCAAAACGGCAGAGAGGAGAATTGACCGTTATGTACAAACAAGACATTGAGAAGGGGATTGAGCTGCTCAAGCTGTGCAGCAAACTCCAGTCAGAAAAAGATGGAGTGGATAGACCAGAGCCTCTGGTTATCGACAAGAGTAAGGTGCTGGACCAGTTCGCCCGAGACGTTTCCACATCGATCACCTACATGAGTTCGTTGTTCAAGCTCATCCCCATGATGGAAAACCTTACCGAGCTTGGCCGAAAGCTGGAGAAAGAAGGAAAGATCGAAGTTTCTCTCGGGCAAGACTATTCCATTGCCGCGCTTAACTTTGTTATGTCGGAACACGGCATGACACCCGAAACAACTCAGGAGTGATGAGATGAGCCATATCGTAAAAGGCAAGGTGCAGGTCGCCTACAAAGACAAAGAGCTGCTGTTGAAGGCTCTGGAGGGAGTTGGCGTTGTTGTTGAAAACGAAAAGCTGTACCGCGTGGGCGCTGGCTACACCTTCGAGAAATACCCGATTGTTCTGATCGACCAGAACAACAAGGAGCACCGGATTGGCTACAAGGAAAAAAACGGTGTTTGGGAGCAGTACCAGGAAAACTACGGCTCTTATGGCCGCTGGACGCAGCAGGCAAGCAGCAAGGTGCAGGATCGCTACATTGCCTTCCACTACGAGCAGCAGTTGAAAGAGGAAGGTTTCAGCGTGACGGTGAAGCAGCATCACGATGGCACTTTGGAACTGGAAGCTGAGGAAGCTGTTTGGTAATAGCGCCAAGGCAATCAGATTAGTTGAACTTAACGACGAGGTGACAAAGTGAAAAAGGTAAACATCAAGATCAAGGGCGGCAAGATTGCTGCCGATTTCACGGGGTTTCAGGGTAAGACCTGTGAAGCGCTGGAACAGCGTATTCGCCCGGAAGAGCTCGAAGTCGAAGAAAAAGAGCTGAAACCCGAGTACCACTTCAATGCTGGTCAAACCCAGCACGAAACGGAACAGAACGAATGGTGATGAGAAGGACAGGGCGCGTCCCCCTTCTTTTGCTGGTTGGTCTCATGGTCGCAGCTCCTGCGGCCTTTGCCAGTGACTTTGTGACTGGCGTTATGGTGGGGCAAATGCTCTCAGATGACTCAGGCAGCAAGAAGATAGAGGACACTGGCCCGGAGAGCAAAACGGTCATTGATTACCATGACGGTCAGCCAGTTGTGACCAAAGTGGAGGCCTTCAAAAGCAATAAATGGCGCAAACTGGATGGCCCTCAGGGCGGCTATTTTGTTTGCCCAGGTGAATACCGTAGCTATTCGGGAAGGCTGCGATGCCGTATTCATGATGACGGGTTTAATGGCTTTATGGGCGGTATGACTGATGCTCAGGAGCTGCCGCTCCAAGAAGCTCTGACCAAGTTGGAAGGTAAACCCATCTCCCTGCAAACCATTGAAGTCCACGGCAACAACCTGGCAGTCAAATACCAGTTAGCACCACCAGCACAAACGCACGTCAAAACTCAGGATCTGGGGGTGGTCAAGCAGGATGGTGAAACGCAGAAGGCTGCCAGCCAACAATCAGCGTCATCCATAGTGACTGCACCAAAGAGTGAACCTCCCAAGCAGATTAATGCTGCACAAGACACTGACCGCAATACCAGTGCGTTTCAAAGTCCGTTCGAGGAGGTAAGTGACTCCATGATCGGTCTAATGGATAGCTCTTTCGTCAAAGTCATAGCGGGATTGATGCTGGTGTTTGGGGTTGCTAGTGGAATTATGAGGCAGAGCCCATCAGGAATTGTGATGGGGATAATGCCTGCAATTATGATCATGACCGCGCCAACGGTTATTCGTACCGTATTCGATACAGGCGCGGCCAGTACCAAGCCAGTGGAAGATAGCGGAAGCTCATTTCCTTTCTTCTTGGTGGCAATAGTACCGGTGCTGATTTTCTTTGCCTATAGAGCTTTTATGAATAACCGGAGCGACTCCGAAATTGATGAGTTGTTAAGAGTCTGATTCGAAATTATCCTGTGTAATTTGATAATCTTGCGATTCGTCTCGTGAAGAGTTGGATGGAGGCGATGAAGAGCCATGCGGTGGCCGATGCGATGGTCTGCTCGAAGTCCTTGGCAAGGCGCCGGTTCCGGCTGAGCCATGCGAGGGTGCGCTCGACGACCCAGCGGCGGGGCAGCACCTGGAAGCCTTTGGTCTTGTTGGAGCGCTTGACGATATCGAGCGTCCACGTGCCGATCTTGCGGAGCGCGTCCCTGAGCTTGTCACCGGCATAGCCGCCGTCGGCGAACAGGTGGCGCAGCCATGGGAAGCGGTTGACGATCCCGGCCAGCACCAGCGGCGCTCCATCGCGATCCTGGATATCGGCCGTATGGACCACGGCATGAACCAGGTTGCCCTCGGTATCGGTCAGGATATGGCGCTTGCGGCCCTTGATCTTCTTGCCCGCGTCATAGCCGCGCGGCCCGCCGGATTCGGTGGTTTTGACGCTCTGACTGTCGATCACCCCGGCACTGGGCGAAGCCTCGCGGCCATGGGCTTCGCGCGCGGTCATCAGCAGGTCATGGTTGAGACCTCGCCATAGCCCGTTGTCGCGCCACAGGTAGAACCAGCGCCGCACCGTCGAGACCGGCGGAAAGCACGGCGGCAGCATCCGCCACGGCAGCCCGCCGCGCAACAGGTAGAGGATCGCCTCGACAATCCGCCGTATCGGCCATTTGCGCGGACGGCCGACACGCGACGGCGGCGGAAAGAATGGCTCCAGCACCGCCCATTCGGCATCGGTCAAATCGCTTGGCAAAGCCAGCCCCGCGCGGGCATGATGCGCGCGAGTGGTGTCGGTCCACATCGTTGATTTCCCTCGGTTCGTTGCAAAACCGCTGAATCAATGATCGGGCACAGCGTCAAGCTAACACGCTGACACCACTCAACTTAATTTCGGATCGGGCTCTAAGGCAAATAAATTGGGCAGAAGTCGACCGGCGGGAGGCACAGTCAACAGCATCCTCCTTTCGCAGACGAACGGAAGGCCGGCGCATTATGACAAGTTTGCGGCTTATCAGATCGGGTCGGAAGGCGTTGCGATGTGTCGGCCCAGCTTGGTCAATCTAGTGACATCACGGGGCCGACGCGCGGGGGTTCGCTGACCGCTGTTCAGTCAACAAACAGGTTTAGTAAGTGCAACCGAGCAATCACCGCGTGCGCGCCAAAACCGAAAGCCGCTGGTGCGTGCAAGGCGGAGTTGATGAACGGAGCGGAGACCATCCTCCTGGATCAAGGTGTCGGAACCACCACAATCGATGCTTGGTCCGATCTGACAGCAGTTCCAGACATATGTAGAAGCCAAGTGCTGATCTGGTTTTCGCTTTGCACTGCCACATTCGATAATTCAGCAGATTAAATCAGGAGTTGGAATGGTATATGGAGAATGCATGAGTGTTCAAATTCCAACTCCCTGGATGGAGAAACTCTCGGCCTATGATTGGGCACAACAGACCACCGGCTGTTCCGAAGCGTCCGTGTTCCGCGGCGCGGCTGCGCTGGCTGGCTACGACGGGCCTCCCCTGTGCCCAAGTGCTTGATGCCGCCCATGAAGCGGGACGGGACTGGCTGCTGTTGAGTGCCGTGCCGGGAGAGGACCTGCTGTCGTCGCCCATCGATCCGGTCGAGAAAGTCACCATCATAGCCGATGTCTTGCGGCAACTGCATGGGCTTGATCCCGTTACCTGCCCATTCGACCATAGAGCGGAACATCGTATCGAGCGGGCACGCGCCCGGATGCAGGCGGGCCTTGTCGATCAGGACGATCTCGATGACGAGCATCAGGGGCTTGAACCGGCGGAGCTGTTCGCCCGCCTTCAAGCGCGCGGGCCGGCTTATGAAGATTTGGTTGTCACGCATGGCGATGCGTGCCTGCCGAACATCATGGTCGAGAATGGCCGCTTCTCCGGTTTCATCGACTGCGGCCGATTGGGAGTGGCTGATCGCTACCAGGACCTGGCGCTCGCCACCCGCGACGTTGCGGAGGAGTTGGGGGACGAATGGGTCCAACCCTTCCTCGACCGCTACGGGATCGGTCGGCTCGATCCGGACCGTGTGGCTTTCTATCGGCTGCTCGACGAATTCTATTGACGGAGATACTTCGGGGCCTTGCGACGATGGACCATGCGACACCCAACCTGCCCTCGAGGGACTTCGACGCCACGGTCGCGTTCTACGAGCGATTGGGGTTTCGATTGAGGTTTCGGGACACGGGTTGGATGATCCTCGAGCGCGGAGGTCTAGTGTTGGAGTTCCTCCGCCACCCTGAGCTCGATCCGTTGACGAGTTGGTTCAGCTGCTGCCTGCGGCTGGACGACCTCGCGGGGTTCTACGCTCATTGCGAAGCCGCGGGTATCACCGAAGCAACCAAAGGATATCCGCGCCTCCATGCGCCGCAGGCCCAAGAGTGGGGCGGGACAATGGCTGCCTTGATCGACCTCGACGGGACACTGCTGCGGTTGATTGCGAACCGATAGCCGCGGAGGCTTCCGAAAGAGAGAGCGGACATCCCACCCAGGATTTCATCGTCGCTTCGGGAATTCAGATAATAAGTGCGACACTCATGGATGAATGGCGAGAGGTGGCCAACTGCTGATTGGTGGTACCCTTCTGCTCGCCAAAGTAAAAGCAGTATCACCATGAGCTATCAGCAGTTGACCGAGGGGCAACGATACCAGTTATCGGTGCTTCGCGCACAGGGGATGTCCATCCTTGCCACCGCACGCGCCATTGGCGTTCATCGCTCCACCCTCTACCGGGAGCTGCGTCGTAACGCCGGGCCGCAGGGCTACCAGCCAGACAATGCGCATCAGCACGCCACCCACCGACGGGCCAGTGCGGCCAAATCTCGGCTATCTGCCGATGTCATCCAGTTTGTCGAGCTGACACTCGCCTGGTGGTGGAGCCCGGAGCAGATAAGCGCGGTGGGCAAGCAGATAGGCCTCATGGTGAGTCACGAGTGGATATACCGCCATGTGGCCGCCGACAAAGCCCGGGGTGGCCAGTTGTACCGCCATCTGCGCCAGGGCCACAAGCGCTACCGCAAGGGGGCGAGCAGCCTGCGTTCTCCCATCAAGGAAGCCCGCTCTATTGATGAACGGCCGGCTATCGTCGATAGCCGGGAGCGGCTCGGTGATTGGGAGGCGGACACGGTGCTGGGCAAGCAAGGCACAGGTGCACTGGTCACCCTGGTGGAGCGCAAGAGCCGGCTCTATCTGGTCAAGCGGGTCGCGAGCAAACAGGCTGGGGTGGTGCGGGATGCGATAATCGAGATGTTAACGCCCTACATCGAGCAGGTGCATACCATCACCTTTGACAACGGCGGCGAGTTTGCCGAACACAAGGCGATAGAGGAAGCGCTGGGTGCCGAGACTTACTTTGCGCACCCTTACTCTTCGTGGGAGCGCGGTCTGAACGAGAACAGCAATGGGCTGTTGAGGCAGTTTATCCCAAAGGGAACAGACCTGAGAGAGGTCACGGACGAGGATGTCAGGAGAGCGGAGCAGTGGCTCAACCTACGACCTCGGAAATGTCTCGGATTCAGGCAGCCTGTCAAGGTATTCGAAGAGTACCGTCAGGCGGCATAGGCGAGTGTCGCACTTCGAAGTTGAATTCGCGCTTATGTCCCCGACAATGGGCAGCGCCGCAAGCCTGCGATCGGCCATTGTGGGAAGATCGCGGTCGAGCACGCTCGCAACGTCGCGCAGGACTGGATCGCGGAGGTTGGCGCGGCTTCGATCCAAGCGCCGAGCGGGCCCTGCCCGCCAGGCACTCACAGTTAAGGAGCCATTCGACCGCGCATTACCGATTTGTCGCAAGCCTAAGGCAGGCCGTCCACGGCCAAGCGGATGCGGTTACCGCAAGCGCTATATCATCCCGATCCTGGAGCACCTGAAGGTACGCGACCTAGCCTGCGGTTGATATTGCCCACGACGCTGGCGTTCCCAAGACCTTGATCAGTCCGCCCTCGTTCACCAACGGGCATATATCGCGCATCTAGAACAGGTGCATGAAGTGATGGCGCAAGCGAGACGCCCCGGGAGCTGGATGGTGAACGCTACGCAGGACACATTCTATGGTGGACATACCGGATTCCGGTCAGCATCTCGGGCTTGTTGAGGTCTGTCGCATCGGTATGCCGACGGCTCTTGAAGGGGGCGCTTCAGAATTCGGAATTTAAAGTACGGTAAGCGGTTGGCTCGGTGGTCGCGCTCACAAACGATCGTTTTTGAGAGGCTTCAATGAGAATCAGATCCGCTGTCATTTTCAGAAGACGACTGCACCAGACAACGCGGTTTGAAGGCTGTTGTGCAGTCGTCTATTGAACGAACAGTATCAGGAGTCCGCTGCACGAATGATGACCTCAAGCCGGTTCTGGTCGCGCTGGCGACCGATCAGCCCCTGGATGTGCGATACCGCGACCACGATCTTTCCGGCGATTGGGCGGGCTACCGCGAATGCCACATCAAGCCCGACCTGCTGCTGATCTACCGCAAGTCCGACGCCGACACCCTGCGACTGGCGCGGCTTGGCTCCCATAGCGAGCTGTTCGGCTGATGCCAGTCGCCTTGTCCGCCAAACGATCATTAGGCGGCCAAACCGGACGCCTGTCCGAAAACATCTTGCGCAACGGGATGACGGACAATAAGATAGGCGGACGGTATAACGGACAAATGGGCGGAAATGGCACTCATCGGCTATGCGCGGGTATCGACGGCGGAACAGGACACCGCCTTGCAGACGGATGCGCTGCGCAATGCAGGCTGCGAACGGGTTTTCGAGGACACGGCATCCGGGGCCAAGGCAGACCGGCCCGGCTTGGCCGATGCGCTGGCTTATCTGCGCGATGGCGATGTGCTGGTCGTCTGGCGGCTGGATCGGCTTGGCCGCTCCCTGCCGCACCTGATTGAGACGGTCGGCAAGCTGGAAGCACGGGGCGTCGGCTTCCGCTCGTTGACTGAAAACATCGACACCACCACGCCGGGCGGACGGCTCATCTTCCATGTGTTCGGTGCGCTGGGCCAGTTCGAGCGCGACCTGATCCGCGAGCGCACCAAGGCCGGGTTGACCGCTGCCGCCGCACGCGGGCGCAAAGGCGGACGCAAGCCGGTTGTCACTGCCGACAAGTTGCAACGAGCGCGGGAGCTTGTCGCCAACGGCTTGAATGTCCGCGAGGCCGCCGCACGCCTCAAGGTAGGAAAAACCGCTCTCTACGCTGCCTTGCAGGCGGCCAGTTCTGGCAGTGCAGCCGACTCCTGATATTTCGTGCAGTCGCCTTCTGAAAACGACATCCGCGGCAGTGCTGGTATGGCATGTTGCTTTCTCGAAAACCACTCTCGTATTGCACGGCTGAAACAGCCGAGTTTCGAGAATCACGAAAATGCGGTTTCCAGAGGTGTGGGGCTTGCGCAAAGCCTTGCCGTTGTTGGGGCTCGCATTCCTTAACGTACTTTAAATTCCGAATTCTGAAGCGACCCCATATAGCCTGAAGGTTATCCCTCTCGAATTCCTATGCAGTGGCATCCTAGAAATGGCTGCGCACTGGAGCGCCGAGGGAGCGCTCATCGGAAATGGCTGGCAATGATCGGGGCAGGAAGAATCAGAACGAGGCGCCGCGCCCTCAGAACGAGCCAGGTGGGGGTGGGCTTGGCTTGTTGCTTGTCCTTGCAATTACGGCGATCGGCGTCGGGTATGTTGGCTACCGGCTGACTCTCGTCTTCCGCCTGATCTAAAGAACGATCCTAGCGTGTTATGCGGTTAGACGAGCAGTCGCGAGAGCACATTGGACGCTATGGCATCAAGCTGGTCGTCGCTGCGGCAATCGCTTACATTCTGAAGAGCGAGAATTTCCTTGCAACCTTTGCGTTGTGGACCGGCATATACGGCGTAATGGCCGTCGCTTAGAGCCCGATCCGAAATTAAGTTGAGTGGTGTCAGCGTGTTAGCTTGACGCTGTGCCCGATCATTGATTCAGCGGTTTTGCAACGAACCGAGGGAAATCAACGATGTGGACCGACACCACTCGCGCGCATCATGCCCGCGCGGGGCTGGCTTTGCCAAGCGATTTGACCGATGCCGAATGGGCGGTGCTGGAGCCATTCTTTCCGCCGCCGTCGCGTGTCGGCCGTCCGCGCAAATGGCCGATACGGCGGATTGTCGAGGCGATCCTCTACCTGTTGCGCGGCGGGCTGCCGTGGCGGATGCTGCCGCCGTGCTTTCCGCCGGTCTCGACGGTGCGGCGCTGGTTCTACCTGTGGCGCGACAACGGGCTATGGCGAGGTCTCAACCATGACCTGCTGATGACCGCGCGCGAAGCCCATGGCCGCGAGGCTTCGCCCAGTGCCGGGGTGATCGACAGTCAGAGCGTCAAAACCACCGAATCCGGCGGGCCGCGCGGCTATGACGCGGGCAAGAAGATCAAGGGCCGCAAGCGCCATATCCTGACCGATACCGAGGGCAACCTGGTTCATGCCGTGGTCCATACGGCCGATATCCAGGATCGCGATGGAGCGCCGCTGGTGCTGGCCGGGATCGTCAACCGCTTCCCATGGCTGCGCCACCTGTTCGCCGACGGCGGCTATGCCGGTGACAAGCTCAGGGACGCGCTCCGCAAGATCGGCACGTGGACGCTCGATATCGTCAAGCGCTCCAACAAGACCAAAGGCTTCCAGGTGCTGCCCCGCCGCTGGGTCGTCGAGCGCACCCTCGCATGGCTCAGCCGGAACCGGCGCCTTGCCAAGGACTTCGAGCAGACCATCGCATCGGCCACCGCATGGCTCTTCATCGCCTCCATCCAACTCTTCACGAGACGAATCGCAAGATTATCAAATTACACAGGATAATTTCGAATCAGACTCTAAGAGAAGCCCGACGTGCAGAAAGGGCTGAACGACCAAGCAATGAGCCTCCCTCAGTGGATGAACTCCGTGAGCGCCAGCAACAAAACACAGAAAGAGAACCGGTGGTTGTCAGCTCATCAGCTCCGGCACCAAAGGTGCAAAAGGAAGAGCCAATCGAAGTACAGCCAGGCAAGCGCAAAATTATTTTGGATTAGTGGGGTCGGTTATGAGCAAAAAGCGCATCGTAATCAAAAATGGTGAGGTCTGCGGGTTTGCCGATGAGGTTTCCTTCAAAGGCCTTGAAGTGCAGGAATACAGTAAAACAAGGGTTTCGCGCATCGTGCCGACGAGCGGCATTCTAATGATTGCGTTCTATGTTATTCGCGGACTTTGTTCAGACGAGTCAAAGATTGCGGCATGGACTCGTGTTTGGCGTTGCCAGTGGAAGGTGCTGATCGACGGTAAAAGCTATGGCCCATTCAGCAGTCGTGCGGATGCTATCTCGTTCGAGAAGGACGAGATCTACAAACAAGGCAAATTCTTTGCCGATGCCACTCACGAGGCGGCAGTATGATGACACGGGCGGCTATGGCCGCTCTGTTATCCGCGTTGGTAATAGGCCTTGTGTCTGATTTGGCCGCACAAGAGCTGGTGGTAAGCCCGGTGGCTATAGACAAGTCCACTGAGGTGGAGAAAGAAGCTACCTTCCACAACCGCAAGTGGGTGTTAAGGACGGGGCAGGTTAGTGGATTCTTCATCTGCCAAGGAGATAACAAAGACATTTACTACCGGCATGACAGGGTGGGCGCTCACTGCCAGAAGACATCGACTGGGTGGCGCAATGTACTGGGTCTCAGGGACGATGTTCCGGAAGTTGAGCTGAGCGTGTACCTGGGGACCGTTGAAGGTGTCCCCGTGAAAGTCCTTCATCAGGAAGTGGATGGTTACGATCTGAAAGTGCAGTACAAGGTTGCACGTAAAGGGTCAGCAAATGAGTGAGAGTGTGCGTCGGTCAACGCCGATGGTAAAGATTAAAGTCCTGCCGAGTTTCGTAGGGGTTCCCTTCCCGTCGGTGCTACTTATCGTTGCGGGGCTCCTTAATGGCCCTTTGTGGGGCTTTGCCGCATTCGTCTTTCATATCGTCATCAAGCGGTACATCTACAGAGAATACCGGAGGTTGCCATATCCGATGCCAACCGGCTCAAGGCCTATGGATGAGTTGAGCGATCTCCTTGTAAAGGGGGATACCGGAGGAATTTTTCCGGCGGCTTGACGCAGCTTGCAGCTCTGATGCGTCAGTACAAATAACCTGCCCAAAGAAATACCGGCTGCTCAAAATGTCGTTGAATCGCTATGCCAACCGCGCTGGTTGTTACCCGCAGTTCCGGGAGGGGGATGAAATAGCGATTGAGGTAACAGAGCAGAGACCAAGAAAAGCAGGAGCAGGGAAGGGCTTTCCAAGTATTCAAGATCTGAAAGCGTCAGAGGGTGTTCTGAGTGAACCGGAGCAGCCTATCGAAATTCAGAAAGATAAGCGCAAGATTATCTTGGATTGAGGTGGGTTGGAATGCGGTCATTTTTATACAGAATATTGCTTCTTTGCTTCGTCATTATCGTCCAGATAGGGCTAATCGCCATTGATGCGAGCCCGTTGGTTGTTGCTATGTTCCTCTCGCTAACAGCTTTAGTCGCTGGGGTCTGGATGGCGTACCTTCATTCCCGATTTTTGATGGCGGTGACTCCAGTAGTTGTCTCTGTGCTAATGGCGACCCTCGCCATGAAAATGTTTGAGCCGAGACTCTTTGTTTCTGCCAGCGAAAAAGGCTGGTTCCCTTTGTCATTGTTCGTCTCGATACCGTTTTACTTCTACTTGAGTTACTTGCTTGAGATAGAGGAGAAGAGACGTACATTCCGGGCCAATGTAATTGGTTTTTTGCGTGGAGTTTCGGAAGAGATCCGTCGTTCAACTAGAGAGCATAGAGATCAAGGTGAGATAAGACACGGTGGAACAGAGCTGGGGAGTATTGACGAACTACAAAGGGGCGAGGCCAAAGAGCCAGAAGTCATCAGCTCTACATCGGACCAGAAAGAACAAGGCACTCCCAAGCGAGACAAGAGAAAAATCATTCTGGACTGAACATGGAACAAATCAGAAAAGGCTTAACCCTCGAATACGCAAAAGAGAAGCGTGAGAAGCTCTTGGCGGAGCTCAAATCAGATGAACACTACAGCCAGACTGAAACAGTAGCCTATGGGCACCACGACCCGCTCAGCGTTCCTGTGGCAGCCTGCGATAGTTGTCATGGCCGGGCGCAAATGCAGAAGGTTATAGGTCCTCCTGTGCGCTGGAATATGGTCTGCCTGGGTTGTGGGAAGGCGATCCAGCAAATCCAGAAACGACCGTGGCAAGCAGCAATGGCGTGGAACCAAATTAACTTGGGAACACAGGACTACAGACAACTGCCCCTCTTTGGACTTGGGAGTCTGTCTCTTGAGTCAGCAAGACAGAGAATGGTGGGAATACGCAGGAACCTGGAGCTGAGAAAGAGCCTCGCCGGTATCGAGAGGACGATCGCCCACAAGGAAGGTCAACGCCCACCAGGGAAAGAGTACCAGCAACGACTGGAAGCATATCTGCAATGGGCCATGCTGGCGCTGAGGTTGCTCAAAGTCAAAGCAAGTTAGTGGTGAGAAGGAAGAGAGAACCCGGTACTGTAAAGCGCCGGGTTTTTTATGCCGCCCTGTTTACAGTATCAAAAAGTGATGCTATAAAGTGAGCAAGTCACAAGGAGAACCAACGAATGGCTGTTATCAACTCACTCCGCGCTCTCAAAGGCGTAACCGCCCCCGAAGAACTGAAAAAAGGGGATGGATTCACTATCTCTCCTCAGCTTCTGCTGGAGGAAGAAGGGTTTAACACCCGTGGCGCTTTCTGCGAGAACTACTACGAGCGCCCGGACATCAAAGCTGGTATTCGAGTGCTGGCCGATGCTTACAAGCGTGGCGACTATGTTCCGCCGATCATCGTCAAAGTTATCGACGGAAAGGTGTATGTCCGTGAAGGTCATCGCCGTCGCCGCGCCATCCTGCTTGCTATCGAGGAAGGTGCCGACATCCAGTTCGTGCAGGTCGTAGAGCACAAGGGCGATGAAGCCGAACAGAGCCTTCTGATCGCCACCAGCAACGATGGGCTCCCTCTTTCTCCACTTGAGCGAGCCGTGATCTACGCTCGGCTTGCAAACTGGGGGTGGAGCGACCAGATGATTGCCCAACGTGTTGGCCGCTCGGCTGAGCACGTTCGTATCGCCCGTGCCCTTCTGGAGATGCCTCTGGAACTGAAACGGATGATTCAGGAAGGCTCTGTGGCTGCCACCTACGCTCAGGAGCTCTACAACGAGCACGGCACCAACGCTGTTGAGATCCTGAAAAAGGCGCAGGAAGAACAGGCCAATGGCAATGACGGCAAGAAGGCCCCGAAAAAACTGACCAAAAAGTCTGTCGAGAAAGGTCCCCGCCTGGGCAAAAAGGTGGTTGAAGCCATGCACCGAGGCGTGAGCTCTATTACCAGTCGTCTGGACAACATCAAGCCGAACGATGACGGTGAAACGTTCACCCTTACCCTGAGCCGGGAAGATGTTGATGCGTTTCAGGAGCTGAAAGCCAAGCTGGCGGAGCTGGAGCCCAAAACTGACGAGTCCAATGAAGACCAGCAAGAGCTGGATTTGGCGGGTAATCAGTAATGGGGCGCTGTACTGTTGAGGATGCCATCCAGTTACTGGAAGGGGGAACCATTGTTGCGGTCGTACCGGCGTCATCCGGACCAGATACGCTGGTGGTTTCCTCTATCAGGCTTGAATCCGGACTGACAGTACAGTTTTCCCCTCCAGCGGCAGCCAGTGTCAGTGTTCAGCTCGCGGAGCTCGATGATGAACAGTGACAAGAAATCGTCTGAACTAGCCAGGCTGAGGCGTCAGCATCAGCTAGTTTGCTCTGTCATCGCAGCCTTGCTCATCTGTGCAGGTATATATGGGACCGTTGCACGTTTGGGCTTCATCCTGATGGTGCCATTGTTTGTTATCGCCTTAGGTGTGTTAGTCGATGCGTTCCTGCCAAGGGTAAGTTGGTTCTTCTGTGTGCGGGACGTGAGAGACATATTTGGGTGGAGAAAACGATAGTGGCGAAGTTGAAGGTTTATGGCGGGATCACTTATGGGGTCGAGGGGCAGTTCAGAACTGTCGTTGCGGCCACAAGTAAGAGCAAGGCTGCTTCAATTCTGAATATCACGATTTACCAGATGAATAGCTGGTGGACGGAGACTTTTAACAAGTACGAGGTCGAGGCGGCGATGTCTGAGCCGGGGGCTATTTTTTCAAAGCCTCTCGATGGCAGAGGCCCATTTGTAAAGCAGGAAGGATAATTGTGAGAAGTGTTTTTGTATGGTTGAAGGCCGGGGCAATACTGGCTTTCCTATTCATCGGTATTGCTGGTGCTGTCAACCGGGTCTATTGGGTTAACAGCCAAGGTTTGAGTCAGGGGTCGATGTCATCCACATGGGTTAAAGAAAAGTTTGGCCTAGACCTTGGTGCAATGTGCCGTTATGACAAACCCCAGCATGTCGAGTTCAAAGTCCTTCCTGATCAGACAATCCAGTTCCGCTGCTCATGGTTTGAAGGTGGCGGATTAACCTGGTGGCCTTTCTACACCGAGCATGATGTAAAGAGCGCCGAGGCGACCTCTGTGCTCAATGACATCTTCCAGGGTACGGAGGGGCATGATGAGTAGCCAGCTAGAACTTTTTCATGTCCAAGAGGCGTATGCCAAGGCCGATAAGCCGCTATCGAATGAGGAGCTCTACGATTCAGTGGCAGAGCTCGCTGGAATCCCGAAAAGCGCTCTGAATGAACAAAGTGAAATTGGCAAGGCAAAGATCAAGCGGAGCAAGCTGAAAAGACAGATACGCTGGTATTGCGTATTCCGGCGAAGTTGAACAGCCATTCCGGCCAACGTGAACACCCTGATCCTTAACGCGCTCACGTCATCTCGTTTCTAACTCGACTGTTCAGATTGGGTCAACTCACTTCTCCTCTTCCTCATCGATTCTCCCTTCAGTGACAGCCGGTGAGCGTTGTGCATCAGCCGGTCCAGGATCGCATCTGCCAGGGTGTTGTCACCCAAGCTCGCGTACCACTCTTCAGTTGGCAGCTGACTGACCACTATCGTCGAGTATTTCCCATACCGATCATCCATGATCTCCAGCAGTGCGTTGCGCTGTTCGGCACTCACCGCTTCCAGTCCCCAGTCATCCAGGATCAGCAGCTCTATCCTTGCCAGTTGACCCAACAGTCTGGCGTAACTGCCATCTACCTTGGCCTGGCTCAGCTCAAGCAGCAGACGTGGCAGCCGGTAGTAACGAGTGCTATGCCCTTGCTGACAGGCTTGGTAGCCCAGCGCACAAGCCAGGTAGGTTTTTCCACAGCCACAGGGGCCGGTAATGAGCAGGTTCTGGCCCCGGCGCAGCCACTCTCCTTGGGCCAGGTTTGCTACCTGTGACCGCTCCAGGTTGCGTGCTGACTGGTAGTCCAGCTCCTGCACCGTGGCCTGGAGTTTGAGCCTTGCCTGCTTGACCAGCCGAGTTTGCTTACGCTGCTCCCGGCTCAGTTGTTCGTGTTCGACCAGCAGGCTTAGCCGCTCGATGAAGGGCAGCCCTTCGTAGGTACTCGCATGTTCCAGTTGTTGTTGCACGGCATCCGCCATGCCGGTCAGTTTCAGGTTTCTCAGGCGGGTCAGGGTTTGTTGGGTCATGGGGCGTATCCTCTTTAGTGGAAGCTCTGGGGGCCACGGATGTTCTCGTGCTCTTGCGGTAACTCTGGGTAGCTCAGCGGGCTTGCGGGCAGTTGGTCGCGGCCACTGGTCAGCACCGACTTGAGCTGTTTGAGTCGCACCAGACCTTCCCGGTTGGCCAACTGGCAACAGGCTTCAACCCGTGATGGCGGATACTCCCGGCTAAGACTCAGCAGCCCCAGGCAGAGTCGGTATGCCTGCTCGGCATGGGCTTTCTCTTCCAACCGTTCGCTAACCCAGCACAAGGTGCTCGGTCCGATGTCAGCAGCCCACTGTTTAAGACGCCCTGGGGTCCAGCGTTGCTGCTTGCTGTGACGTTCCGGCATGTGCTCAGGGAGCGTGCTCATCCCCGGGATGGTTTTACGTGGATGGCTCGCGACCAGCTGTTGCTGGTGATAGACCTGAAGCAGTGTGTCGCCTGCATGGAGCTCCAGTTGCTGACCCACATACTGGTGTGGCACCGAGTAATGGTGCTGCTCATAGCTGACGTGATAGTCGATGTTGACCTTGACCGTTTTGATGGCGACATAGCGATAGGGATGCACCGGCAGTGGTCCCAGTGCCGGGCGGTCCAACTGCTCAAATGCGTCACGTCGGTTACCGGGCAGTTGCTTGAACGGACGCTCGTTGAGTTCGTTCAGCAAGGCACGGATGCACTGGTTGAGTTCGGCAAGCGAGAAGAAGGTCTGATGGCGTAGACGGGCCAGGATCCAGCGCTCGACGATCTGCACACCCACCTCCGCCTTGGCCTTGTCCTTGGGCTTGTAAGGACGAGCTGGCATCACCGCCACCTGATAGTGCTCGGCCAACTGCTGGTAGCTGGGGTTGAGCTCGGGATCGTATCGGCAAGCCTTGCTGACACCGCTCTTGAGGTTGTCGGGGATCAGCAGTGCCGGTGTCCCGCCGAAAAACTCAAAGGCACGGACATGGCTTTGCAGCCAGTCCGGCAGTGACTGTGACCAGGTGGCCTCGGCAAAGGTGTAGTTGGACGCACCGAGCACGGCGACAAAGACTTGTGCCTGACGGACCTCACCCGTAGTCGGCGACACGATGGGCACCGTGGGCCCGCAGTAGTCGATAAAGAGCTTTTCCCCCGCCTTGTGGATCTGGCGCATGGAGCGCTTTTGCAACTGACACCAGGACTTGTAACGGTCACAGAACTGGGAGTAGCTGTAACAGCTATTGGGATAGCGCTGGGTGTACTCCTCCCAGAGCAGCTGTTTGGAGACCCCCTTGCGCTTGAGCTCCTGATGGACAGAGGGCCAATCCGGCACAACATGGCGGGCCGAGATGGTGGTATCGGCCTGCGGATAGAACAGGGCAGCCAGTCGGCCATCATCAAGCTCGGTAGGTAAGGGCCAGGTAAGGCCCAGCGCCTGGGCACTTTTGAGGAGTTTCTGGATGGAGCCGACACTGACCTTGGTACAGATACTGATTTGGCGAACAGAGAGGTCAGCTTCCAGCCGCAGTCGCAGCACTTCACGAATTTTACGCATTGCAATCCTCTTGGCAGACATAGGCTCTTCCCTGGCAAAAGGGAGAGCGTATCAAAGGTTTTTAAATCAATGCGTTAAGGATGATTCTGGTGAATGTGAACAGTGATTCCGGGATGTTGAACACTGTTTCCGGAAAGGAGGGGCAAAGTGTTCAGGTTGAGCCGGAATGAGCGTTCACATTGGTCCGGAAATGGTGTTCACGTTGAACCGGAATCGGTGTTCATGATCGGCCGGAATATGCAGGTATCAGCAAACCCTCAAGTCGATGAACCTTCTCCAGAAGGTGGACGGCGAGCGGGGTGTCTGGGAGCTCTCAAGCAAAACCAAGAAGGGCCTGCATGAAGCGCTTGGTGGCATTCGACTTGTCGCCTATTCAACAAATCTTGGGCTGGCGGTGTGGTCAAACAACAAGAGCTTTTTCTCTGACCTCGATGAGCCGGTGCATCTGTGTGTGACATCTCCGCCGTTTCCGCTCCGAATACAGCGTGGCTATGGAAACGTTGATGAAGCCAAATGGGTGGATTTCATAACCCAGGCGCTCGAACCGATAGTCAAGAACCTGGTGCCAGGAGGAAGCGTTGTCCTGAATGTCAGCAATGACATCTTCGAGGCCAAGAGCCCCTCCAGATCTCTCTATGTTGAAAGAATGGTGCTGGCGCTCCATGATCGGCTCGGGCTGTCTCTCATGGATAGATGGCCGTGGATCAACCTGTCAAAACCACCAAGTCCAACCCACTGGGCTTGTGTGAACCGTTACCAGTTGTGTGCCGGGTGGGAGCCTGTTTATTGGTTCACCAACGACCCTGACAGGGTGCGTTCTGACAACAGAAGGGTCCTGATCCCTCATACAGAGAAACATCAGAAGCTGATGGCTCAAGGGGGGGATAACCGAGTGGTCAGTTATGGTGACGGGGCATATCGACTGAGAGGGAACGCATTCTCTAATGTCACAGAAGGACGGATACCGAAAAACGTTATCCAGCGCGGCCACCGTTGTGCGGATACGCTGGAGCTTCGGAGAATCGCTAGAGAACTGGGGTTGCCACCGCACCCGGCAATGTTCCCAACAGACATACCTGAGATGGCTATCCGCTTTCTGACGGAAGAGGGCGACCTTGTTGTTGATCCGTTCAGTGGGTCGAATAAGAGCGGGTTGGCCGCAGAAAGGAATAACCGGCGCTGGATCGCCTGTGACATCATTCTTGAGTACATTCGTACCCAGGCGGAAATGTTCACCGGCTTTGATGGAT
This sequence comes from Providencia stuartii, assembly GCF_029277985.1. Classification (NCBI taxonomy): domain Bacteria; kingdom Pseudomonadati; phylum Pseudomonadota; class Gammaproteobacteria; order Enterobacterales; family Morganellaceae; genus Providencia; species Providencia stuartii. Next base: position 38,403 of record NZ_CP119547.1, read on the forward strand.
TTTGGATTAACCCAGCCATAGCAACAGTGGGCGGGGGAGCGTTGAATTAAGAGAACAATACCTATGAGTTTAAGTTTTATTGCAAGAGTCTTGCGCCAATTGGCAATTATGTTTGTCCTCTCCGTGCTTATTGTGGCCGGATATATCTACTATGCCGGTAAACAGCATCAGCAGGCAGCAATCAACTTTTGGGGTGAGCAATACCAGCCTGATGCCATCTCGACGCAAATTGATTGGGGGTTTATCGGTAACTGGGTTATTCCTCGCGGGGGGCCAATTATTTCTCCGGGCATTGCTGGAGTGTGTCCCAATACACCACTTCCCGTTGTGCCTCTTAAAATTGGTCCTGATGGCCGGGGTTACGTTCTCTGTGGTATTGGAAGTGAGGCTGTCTCTACCAGCTTTGATGTCAATGACATCCAGGATGAAGAAATACGAAACACATTAAAAACGATGTTTGAGGAAGAATTTGAAAAAACAGTTAAGGGGGATAAATGGACGCTAAAGAACTGAACCACATGATAGCTGAGGCCTACAGCCGGGATTTGCAAAAGCCTGAGCTGGTATCGTTCAAAGAGGTGAGTCGCTGGGGGCGTAAGTACGGTTTCCCCGTCGTATGCACTCTGGCCGATGAAAGTGAAGAAAAGCAGATCCACTGGGCTGCCAGTTTGCTCATTCAAGTAGCCGGTACTTGGCCGCGAGAAGATATGCCGGAATTGCTCACACCGGAACGGGGCTCCGCGCTGTTCAACGATGCGATGCAGTTATTGGCGAATGGGCTTGGAGCAGCAAATCAATTGCGCTGACAGCACAAACCTTGTCAATAAGCGGCCTTCATGGCCGTTTTTTTGTTTAAAGTTTGTTTTAACAGAACCATAATTAGATATTGCAGTATCATTTTATGATCGCTACAATCTTTCACATGTGAAAGTTTGGGGGTGGTCTTGATCACCTGCGAGAAACCAAAATAGAGGTGGGTATGGCAAAAGTAATCAGCTTCGCCAACCAGAAAGGCGGAGTGGGTAAGAGTACCCTCTGTATCCAGCAGGCCTTTTATCTGGCGTTACAGAAGAAAAAGAAAGTGCTGGTCTTGGATATGGATGGTCAGGGGAACACGTCCTCTCGACTGGCCCCCAGACGAGAGCTTGAGGATGGTGACTACGAGCCCATCCTCACAGGAACCAAAACCGCAGAGCTGTTCGCTTACGAGCTGGACGGCATTGAGGTCATGCACTGCCCTTGCGGTGCAGACCTCATTCATACGCCGAAAAACGACCCGGATCTGTTTGAGATGGAGGCTGTGCCTCTTGACCAGGCCATGAATCCGGCTCGCCATTTGGCTGAGCTGTTTGAGAACTACGACTACGTGCTGATTGATTGTCCGCCTAGCCTCGGCAGAAAGCTGGTGGCAGCGTTGGTGATGTCTACCCATGTGGCATGTCCAGTAAAGCTCTCTGGCTTCGCTGTGGACGGCGTAGAAGGTCTCCTGAACACGATTATTGGTGTGCGCGAGGCGTACAACCAAGATTTGGAGATCCTGGGCATCGTGATCAACGACATGGACCGCTCTGTCAATCACGACAAAGCCCTCAAGTCGCTGGAGAACACAGTTCCGGATCTGTTGTTTGAGAACAAAATTATGCACCGGCCTCCGCTCGATACGGCGACGACTGATGGCATCCCTGTCTGGGAGCTTCGCTATGGACATGTCGCGGCCAAAGAAGTTGAGGCGGTGTTGGAAGAACTATTAGAGAAGGTGGGCTAAGCGATGGCATTGAACAATTTAAAAGGCCTGTCCGAACTTGCTAAAGCCGCCAAAGGCAAGAAAGGCAAAGAGGTTCTTACCGTACCTGTTGACGACGTTGTATCCAAGGTCCAGGTTCGTAAGCGCTTCCGTAACATTGAAGAGCTGGCGGCAACCTTGCTGACCGAAGGGCAGCAGTCTCCGATCATCGTGTTCCCGAAGAACGAAGAAGGCAAGTTCGTCATCCAAAAAGGGGAGCGGCGTTGGAGAGCGTGTAAACACGCTGGTATCGAGACCATTGACTTGGTGGTGAATGATAAGGTCCAGAACAACTTGGACGAGACTGCTGGTGAGCTGATCGAAAACATCCAGCGGGATGACTTGACTCCGGTAGAGATTGCCGAGGCGTTAAACCTGTTTATTGAAGAAGGTTGGAAGCAAAAGGATATTGCTGATCGGCTCGGTAAGAATATCACTTTCGTATCTACGCATCTGTCGTTGCTCAAGCTACCTGACTGTGTGCGTGAGTTATACGATAATGAAGTATGTTCTGATACAGAGACCTTGAATAACCTTCGTCTCTTGTTCGATCTGAATGAAGAAAGATGTCGCGCCGTCTGCGCGGTGGCTATGTCTGACGGGATTACTCGTAAACAAAGCCGTGAGCTGCTGAATGATGCCAAACGTATCAAAGACGAAATGGAAAAAGGCCCACTGACTGGCTCCCACCAGAATGATGAGCTTGGCGCTGGCAACACCGACGAGCAATCCCTCAACTCGGGTGGGGATGGTACGTCGGAACAAACCGGGAATGACGACCTGAACCTTGCCCAGGAGGAACTGGAAGGGGGTAAAAATTCCAATGGTCAGGACGATGATGACGAAGACCCTTTGCGTGATGAAGAGGGTGAGCACAAAGATCCTGTCAAGCAGCCAGATAACAGCGGCAAGGACAAAGATGAAGAAGGCGGTGATGCTCTTCCTCCTCTGCCGAAGGACAAGGAATGGAAGAACGTCCGGGCTGACAGTTTGATTTTTGCTGTCAACGTTAACCTGGATGGCGAGACCAAACGTGGAGTCATCATGACCGACCGTGTTGCTCTGGTTCCGTCTACTGTCTGGGTTAAAACGCTCGATGGCGAAGGCAAGGAAAAGCATGTTCATGTGCCTGTGTCAGACATTGAACTCCTGAGTGTCGAAGGCTAATAAAGGAGGCCCAGCCAGAGAGGTTGGGCCTGTCAAGAACAGGTGAATATGAAGATCTCACAGGACATGAAAAGAAAATTTGCTTTGGTGAATGCCCTGTCTAAAACGGAGAAGCCAAGTCTCCAAGACCTTCACAAGGCAACAAATATTCCTGAATCAACGATCAAGAGACAGTTGTCTGCCCTGCGTGATGAGTTCGGAATGAATATCTTGTTCGTCAGGGAGTCTACCGGCGAACGAGGTGCCACCGGCTACTACATGCTGACAGACTGGGGGATCTTAGACAGGTCTTCGTTCTTGAACCGGTACGGAAAACTGTAAGGTGCCATAGAGCAGCGCATTGAATGCAAAACCCGCCAATCGGCGGGTTTTTTTATGCTGCCACGGTAGCGGCGGTTGCTGGAGGTTTTTCGGCGTAGTAGGCGATGTTCTTGGTTCGTCTGCTAAGGGTGTCTATGCCGACGATACTCAGCGTTTTGGGAGTGGTATTGCGGGACTCGAAATAATGGAATAGCTGGATCATGCAGCACTTCACCATCAACGGATCGATGTCTTCCAGGTAGATTGAGGCTTCTCTCAATGCTTCGGGACCGTGGTTCTCGATCAGGTTTTCCATCCAGTGAATGGCGTTGATGCCAGAACCACAGCAGGGCTCATAAAAGTCTGCCGAAGACTGTGAGCCAACAATGAGTGACATCAAGCGGCCAATCTCTGGAGGAGTGGGGAAGTAATTGGTGCCCTTCTTGTGGAAGCCAGACATGCTTAGGACGTAACCCAAAACATCGCTGGTGGGGTCGCGCTTAATGGCGGCAGACAGGACGTGAGAGAGCTCGAAGGCGACCGGCTGAAGTTCTTCCGGGATCTCCTCCTTGGCTGGGTATAGGCCAGTCTGCAAGTATGCCCACTGGTCAATAAAGGCCTCAACAAACCGAGATGTGCCCATTCTGTATCGGGACTGCTCGATGAGAGATAAAGCCTTGGATGTAAGTTGCTGTGTTTCTGGTGACATAAGCGCTCCAGTTTGTTCTGACGAAACATTCAAGAGGTAGAAACGAAGAACCCCGCCGAAGCGAGGTTCTTTGCTTTCCTGCCTGATCGCCTTAATGCCGAAGCAAAGACGTCTTGATAAAGTCGGGGCAACCGGACATTTCCCGGTCGATGAAGTCCTGACGTTTCGCCAGCGGCCATTTCATGAACGCCGCGAGCGGGATGCGCTTATTCGTGTTAGTATTGCCTTGCAGCATAACAAAGCTCCTTAATTGCTTGATTGTGTTGTAAGGGCTGCAACGAAGGTCGAAGAGCGATGCGGCCCTTATTTATGATTATTACAGCATCATAAAATAATATCAAGGGACAATAAAACGATACCAAGAAACAAAACTTTCACATGTGAAAGTCTCCCCGCTGTCCACCTCGCACACTCCAAACGCCCAAATAACTTGTCTATCTGCCCAAAATGGGCGCGTAAGCGTCCGATAGAAAGTAATTGTTAGTGAGATATTGACTACACGGAATATGGCTATATCATAGAATCATAAAATGATACTGTAAAAGTGATATGTATGCCAAAGCAAGCAAATCATCTCCGTTTGAAGAAACCTTGCGCCAACTGTCCATTCCGGAAGGAGGGCGCTATCGAGCTGGTCCCTGGGCGATTAGAAGGCATCATCAACGACATCGTTGAAAACGACATGACGACGTTTCATTGCCACAAGACCGTGCATTCAAAGTCAGGTGGTGAATGGGATGAAGAGGGTAACTATGCACCTTCGGGACAAGAGTCGATGTGTGCCGGTGCTGCGGCTTACTTGATGAAAATAGGCAGGCCGACAGTGGCTATGCGAATTGCCTTTGCGTTTGGTGATGCAAAGGTGTCCGACTGGGACGAAGCTCAAGAGCTGGTTGTCGAGCCTTTGGTACAAGGGGACCGAAATGAGTAAGCGATATGCGGTAGTGCCGCATCCGAAACTGAAACGAGAGTACAAAGGTCGGCTGGTCAGAACTACTCGGGTACTAAAAAACGGCTGGGGGGTGATCCCTCTAGGGGCTGTGGCAACGGTCACGCATCAGTCTCCCAAGGGATCAGAACTGACCTTTGAACCATGCGACTGCTGCGGCCTGAAAGCCATTATCAGTCATGTAAGCATGGACTCCATTGAATTTATCGAACCGATTACTGAGGAAGAAGATGGACGAGAACAAGCTCAACATTGAAACGGTCGATGGGCACAACGAGCTGGTAGTCAGCTTTTTGTCCAGAATGGTAAGCCTGAGTGACGAGGAAAAGCAGACAGTATTGTCCTGCCTTCCGGGCACCGGCAAACAAACAATCACCCAGCTCTATGAGGCGCTGCGTTCTCAAGGGCACCAGGATCTTGCAGAGAAGGTCGAACCATACCTCCAGCAGGGGGTGTTTGGGCCGATCTTCGATAACGCCAAGTCCAAGGTGTTCGTTCGGGACGAAGCGCCTTTTTTCCTCATGGATGAAAATCCTTTGAACTGGGATGACGCTAAAGCATTCAATCGCCTACGTATGAGTACGACCTGTGTTCTTGGCCGTGGCGGCTGGACTATCGGTGAGCGCTTTGATGACCGCTTTGATACCGAGGTGGGCGGAACACAGCTTATCGTCACCCAGTCACTCAACGAAAAAGGTGAGATTGAAGGAGGACTTCCTACCTCGATGTCGCTGAATGACTTTGCTGAGTTCCCTAAACAGCCAAGGCCTCCTCAAATAGTCGATTACCAGGAAGACAAGCGATACACGCTTGAGGAAGCGGAAGCTATCCCTGAGCTCGCACCAGTGGTTCAGCGTCTGAAAGAGCGCATCGAAGAGTATGAGGAGAGAAGAGCCCATGATTGACATGACATGCCGCCTCTGTGCTGGTTCCGGTGTTTATGACTTTTCCCCTTCCAAAGAAACCTGCGGTATGTGCCAAGGGCATGGGAAATTTGCTGACGCCAAAGCAATGCTGGTGGCTGCCATCGAGCTGGCAAAGAAGCAACGCGAGCCGGTCATTGAAGTGGTAATGGGGTTGGTGCTCCAGGGTGTGGATGTTAGAGGGAAGGAGCCTGGAGAGCGGTTCAAGGCTGCTCAGGCCTTTAACGCCCCAGGGCACAACCTATTACGATACGGGTGGGATGCTTGGGAGCTCTATGCCCTCCATGAGGGTGTAAGTCCAGAACTTGCATCGCTTGGCCGAAGTGTGATGCGCGAGTGGCATAGCCATTCATGGGGCCGGTTCAGTGGAGAGGTAGGCTTTAACGCCGCCGAGATCATGATCAAACAGGCCAAAGACAACCCAGAAAAAGCAGAAGAGCGCTGGGCGTTCCTGCTTAGTGAAGAATGGATGGTGGAGTAATTGTCGTGACAGAACAAACCAATAAGAAATTGATGCTGGATGAGTCTCCAGATATGCCCCTGCAATTCAAGTGGAGAAAGTTTGGTGGTGCGATTTTTACTGCCACGCAAACAATGGAGCACGTCAAGGAAGGACGTAAGCTCGGGCCGACTCCAGCAGGGATGCTACCTCAAGAAGTGTGGCTGAACCGCCTGATCGCTATGGAAGAAACCCTGCCACGAGGGAAGTTTTTTGACAGATTCCGCCGCCGCGACAAAAACGAGCAGTATGACTTGGCCGCCGATCATCTCCGTCTTGTCGGACAGAAAAAGCGATAGGGGGATAGATGAAAGCCCAGGCATACCCACCATCAGTCATTCGTAAAGGCGCTGTGTTGTACGCAGCCCTTTATTACATCTCTGATGATGATAAAGCAAAGGTCGAGGTTACAGAGTGGATAGTTCGCTCTATTCAGAAACGACGCAACTCAACCAGCGATCAACGCTATGTCAATCTTGCCCAAAAGTTAGATGGGATTACGTGGGGGAAAAGGTCACGGAAGAATGGGGACTTTGGTTGGTTGCCATCTATACCGAGCTGGTGTTTGAAGCAGTTCCGGGAAGGTGGCGAATTGCCTTTTGGCGTTTATACGACGCGACTGGCCGCTCTCAAGTTTGCGAAAGTCAGCTTGCAGGAAGAGGTCCAATATTGCGAGGCCGAGCTGAAAAAGCCTCAGACAGAAGAGGATACTCAGGAACTCCAAGAGGAGCTGGCGGAGAACCAGAGACTTCTGAAAGCTGCTGGAGCAATGGTGAAGCGCGAGCAAAACAAGAAGAAAAGAGGTTGACCAATGTTACCGATCGTCTCCCCCTCCGTAGTAACCAAACAACTTGCGTTCAATCGAGTAGGCGATAAACGCAAGGTTAGGGTTTCGTCCAACTTTTTGGATGTTATGGGGTTCAAGCCAGGTATGGGCATCGCCGTTGAGCCAGGGGAGGGGATGGGCGGTTTTTCGGTGATCCCAGCGACCGATGAACTACAGACACACCAGGTTTATCAGCGCCGGTATCAACCAAAGAGTCGCTCCAACAACCCGCTGGAAACCGTTATTGAGTTTTCTGGACAAGGGCTCATAGATAAGTGCTTCCCTCGCTATACAGAGCGTTTCCACGTCGAAATGCGAAAAGGCCGAGTAGTCTTCACTCCTGTCGCAAACAGAGCCTTTGCCATTGCGGATCGGTTCAGAAAAACCAGCCCTTTCCGTGCCTTTGTGGCATTGACTGGCGGGGTAGACATTCATGTTATGGAAGCGCTTGGCTGGAAGGCTGAGATTGTTTTGGAGCATCGTCCAGTTGAAGCCAGAGACAGAGCATCCGGGCGGAACCTGAGTGAAGTACATGCGCTCAATACGCTGGTGAACAGCTCCCCGCGTATCCTGCTGAATGAAGACATTCATCACCTGGAGCTGGATCGCCTTGGAGCCTTGCTGGCGGAGTGCCCACCAATTGGTTTGGCCCATTACTCGTTGGGGTGTGATGACCACTCAAACGCCAAAAGTCCAAGGGACAAAGAGCGTTCTCTTGAGGATCTCTCCACCATGCTCGACATGGTTTACCCGGCACTAAAACAGATCGAGGTCGTGAACCCTGCCGTCGTGCTGGTGGAAAACGTCCCGAACTTCAAAGCATCCGGAGCCGGGGCGATGATGGGAACGACACTGCGGCGGATGGGGTACTTCCTCACTGAGATGGTCTTGAACGGTCTGGATTTCGGCGCTTACCAGGGGCGAGAACGCTATTACATGGTGGCGTCGGTCTTCCCTGGGTTCGTTCCACCGAAACCTGAGCAGAGAGCTGGTGGACGATTGTGGCCGGTGATCGAGAAGCACCTCGGGGATTGTGCTGACGTCACAGTGTTGAAGTCAATTCAGGCCAGAGAGTCAACTTCTCGCAGGATGCCTGCGTTCTTGACGAGAGAAAGCACCAGTTGCCCGACCATCCTCAAGTCTCAGGATCGTGGGGTAAAGGATGCAGTGTACATCCAAGACGGTGGCCGCATTTACAAGCCATCGGTCGATCTGGTTCAGGAGTTGATGTCGATACCTGATAGCTTTGATGTTTCGTGGATGGCAAAAGAACAAGCGACAGAAACGCTTGGGCAGAGTGTGGATTACAGATTGCATTCAGCGGTCATGGCCGCAGTTCGGGATCACCTGAATGTGAATTGCGGTCGCCATACCGTGGTGCAGCACGGTATCAGAAGTAAGGAAGGTAGATAATGGCAGTCATTTACTACGGCGAGGGAACCCATGACGCCGGTTTCGTCGGGTTCCGTGTCGCACGAACAGTTGGGGTGGCGGATGATTACCGGCAGGAATACTTCTCCTTGAGAGAGTATTCCTACGCAACAGCTCACCGGCTGGCCTACAGCTTGGACCGAAAGTGGGAAGCTGAGGCAGAAGAGGTGAAGCGTCAGAATAAGACTTGTAAGCGGCGACGCAACTCCGGGCCAAACATCATTGCTGAGGGGCTGAGGGCTTATATCAGCATTGAGAACCGGAGCCGGATGGGGGTGAAGAGAACCTACTTCGCGCCTTGTTTTCTCGTCACAAAGCCAGGCTACGGCAATGGGGATATTGCTTTCAGGATTTCCACTCATGGCTACGCAGAAGCCTACGAAAAGGCGGTGGAAAAATATTGTGAGATCCATGATTTGACGGATGAGCAGTATGTTGAGTTGCTTGACCGTATGCCGAGTACAGAGGTGTTCACTGGATACCTGCTGAATGCTCTTTTAATGCGCGGCCATCGCGCTACAAAAGCTGAAATACTGAGTAAGCTGGGGGCTGAGAAGAATGAAGAGGACATTGCCAATGGCAAAGGGAAAAGCGGCCAGAACAGAGTGCGTTGCCCAGAGTATCGGTGGGCGCAATAACAGCGCCACCAGCTTTTGGGACCGTATTTTAACAGTTGAGGAGACGGCCACACTCATTGGCGTCAGGATCTCTGAGCTCAAAGACGCGGTGCGCTATCAGAAACTCCTGAAAGGGAAGGCAGCTCCAGAAGTACATTCGGTATCAGGAACTGGGAAACTGTTTTTTGATGGGCGATCCATTAAATCGTTCATAGAGGACTAACCGGTGGATCTGGATCAAAAGCAAGAACCGTGGATCAGCGTCAACGACAAGATGCCGGTCGTCGGTGTGCCTGTTCATTGCCAGCTTAAAGGATGTTGGTCGGGCAAAATTGTTGAGTACGACTTGATCCATGTTCAGGAAGATGATTGTTCGTGGCGAACGGCGGACGACAACTCGGAAGTCAGCTATGACTTCGATGTCATCACCTGGAGACCTATTTAGGTTTGGGAGTCTTGCATTATCCGGCGGTTATTGCCGTGAAAATACGGATGTTCAAACCATGTTTTATAGCAACACCTCCTTGGGGGCGGAATTATGTTTTTTGATAACAAAGTAGAATCTCACTCGCTCGTAATGGGAGCCAGCGGGAAGGGTAAATCGGTCTTGTCCGAACAAGTGCGGAAAAATGCGAGGCTGCGCGGTGATCTGCTGGTGGATACTGAAATGTACCGTGAAGGTCGAGGGTTGAAACCATACGAGCATGAGTACGCTCGTCGCTTAGTTCTGGGGCTAAGTGGACCGTTGCCGCGTGAACTGCGTGGGAAGCCGGTGACGGTTATCTCTGATGTGTCCAGGCCAAAAAAGGTAAAGCGTCAGCCAAAGCAATTTGTTAAGACCGTGAATGGCGTAACCCTTGAACGCCAATTGGTGGCCGATGCAAGAGATCAGTTGGAAATGCAAACAGGCGTCTGGCTCAAACAACCACAGCTCATCGAGCTGATGGAAGAGTCGGGCATAGACGAAACTCTGGCCGATTTTGGTGAGGCTGAAACACAGATCCGAGAAATGCTGGCGGATGCGTTGGCGATGAAACTGGTAGGACGCTCATGGCCCAAGTGTGGAGCCCTCTATAACGCGGCAGAAAAGTCCGACGTTAACTTCTCCTCCGAGCTTGATGCTGCGGCCAAAAAAGCTGGATACATGGTTCGCTAAATGGGATTTGGTGTGGACAAGATAGATCGGCAAAGTTGGCTCGTTAAATTCAGGCGAGCGAAGTGTCAGGACACTTTAGACACGATGAGGGATGCGGCCATTCGCAACTATGAAGGGAATATTCGTGTTATCGCGGATATTGTATTGGCCCATGAGGCGAGAGAGACAGAAATTGAAAAAGGGATGTTTTGTCGAATAGTTAGATAGTCTGATGGGCTATCAGGTGGTGATTATGAAAAAGAGAATACTTCATCTGCCCGTAAAAAAGATTTACTTCGATCAGATCAAATCTGGAGAAAAACCAGATGAATATCGCCTCGTTACAGACTACTGGATAAAAAGACTAGAGGGGCGCGAGTATGATGAAGTCCATGTTAAGTGTGGCTACCCAAAGGCTGGAGATATGTCCAGGATAGAGATTCGCCCTTGGCGTGGCTTCTCAAGGAGTGTTATAACGCACCCGCACTTTGGAGATTGTCCGGTTGAAGTATTCGCTATCCATGTGAATTGAATGGTGTATGACAACTGTGCTTGGTAGGAAAATCAGGTATCAAAAGAAATTGGGTTATTAAAAATTAGGGGCCATCGGCCCCTTAATTGTTTTAGTCTGTGAACATTGAACAATCGAGGTGGGATAGTGCTTGTTCGTAGCTGTCTTTGTTGTTCGTCTTACGTAGTTCCACCAGCTCAACAATCACTGGACTTAAAGCCAGAGATTGAGGCTCCCAGACGCGCTTGCATTTGACCGCCATGTTGGCATTTACGTCTGTAACAACGTAGAGAAACTCAGGCGCTTCTTTCAATGTCCCCAGGCCCTTTGCCATATCCACAGCCTCAGAGTTCTTATAGCTTCGAGTAAAGCTCAGCTCGTCTTGGGGAATGTAGCTGGCAGTCGCCGCAGCCAAACCTGACACCATGCCTTTACCTGCGCTTTTTGCAATGGCCGAGCTGGTAGCTAAAGTTGGCATTACGGCCTGCCCCATTTGGCTGGCGGATGCCGCCGCCAAGCCTGAGGCGATGTTCTTCCCTGCATCTTCGGCAGTGGCTGAGCTGGTGGTGAGCATCGCAGTTAAAATGATTGTTCCAAACATACTTAATTCCTCTATCAATCCATAAAGTCCGACTTTTTGAAGGGCATAGTGCCTTTGCAATCGGGATAGGCGGTGCAGCCCCAGAACTTAGAAGCTCGCTTCTTGCCGGGCGCTTTTCCTTTCCTGAGACGCATCGGGCTACCGCAATCTGGGCAGTCTGGACAATCCTCAGCCGCGATACGCTTCTCGGGTTTCCCTCGGTTGTCTGGGAACGTCTTCTTGCAAGCCTCGTTCTGGCAGCCCCAGAAAAATCCGTTCTTCCCTTTGATCCGGTGCATCTCTCCACCGCAGTTGAAGCATTCGTGTGAAGGCGGCTTAGCGCCCTCGAAGGCTTTAGCCATCGCGCCACCTTCTTTGGTCAGAACCGGTGCGGCCACTTTGAGCTGCTCAACCATTTGGCAGATCCAGGTGGAAATCTGCTTCATGAAGACAGACATATTCCCGGAGCCGGAGGCGACTTTCTCAAGCTCCTGCTCCCAAGCCGCAGTCATGCCGGGTGATTTGATGGCTGGTGGAAGCACTGCGATAAGCGCATGAGCCTTATCAGTTGCAAGCAGTACCTTTTTCTGACGTTTGAAGTAGCCTTTATCAACAGCGCCCTGGATGATGCTTGCGCGTGTTGCTGGAGTGCCTAAACCGGCTGTGTCTTTGAGAATTTGCTTGAACTTCTCCTCAGTCACGAACCGGGCAATGTTCTCCATCGCGGCAAGCAATGTGGCTTCGGTGAAGTGCGGTGCTGGCCGCGTCATTTTGTTTGCCAGCTCGGCACCATTAAGCAAAGCGGGTTCGCCCTGGCTAACCCTGGGGAGCTTCTCTTGTTCAACCGGCGCGTCGGTGTCTTCCCCCTCGTCCTTGGGACTGCTTTCACTATCAGAAGCAAACAAAACCTTCCAGCCTTGTTTGGCAGGTGTCTTACCAGAGGCCGCAAAGAGGTGACGCCCACACTGCACCTCGATGGAGGTTTTGGTGAACTCGAACTCGCTGTAGAACTGCGCGATGTAGAAACGACGGATGGCGTCGTAAAGATTGAACTCGATCTCAGACATGGCACTGATGTCTGTTCTGGCCGGTGTTGGAATGATCGCGTGGTGCGCGGTCACTTTGGCGTCATTGAATACCCTGGCCTTGCGATGAGGATCTGCGCCAGCCACCAGCCCAGAGACGTTCTGATCGGACAAAATGAGCGCCTGGAGAATGTCCGGAATGTCTTCCTTTTGGCTCTCGGGTAGATAACGACTATCAGTACGAGGGTAGGTGGTCGCTTTGTGCGTCTCGTACAGAGCTTGAGCTGCATCCAGTACCTGCTGAGCGGTGTATCCCCATCGTTTGCTTGCGTATTGTTGCAGCGACGTTAGATCGAAGGGGAGGGGGGCTGACTCTTTACCTGGTTTGGTTTCTGCTTTGCTGATAACAGCATTGGCACCATTGACCTGGGAGGCTACCTGCTCGGCATAGGCCTTATTGACGCACCGGCCTTGCTCGTCACTGCACTCTTCTGGTGGTATCCATTGGGCGGCAAACTGTCCATTCTGTACGGACACGTTCACACCCAGAGTCCAGTATGGTGAGGGGGTGAAACCGGCGATCTCTCGGTCCCGTTGACAAACAAGAGCGACGGTTGGGGTGATAACCCTGCCAACGTGAAGAGTGTGGTTGAAGCCGACATCTCGGGCCAGCACTGTGTAGAGGCGGCTCACGTTCATGCCTACCAACCAGTCAGCGCGTTGCCGTGCCAATGCGGCGTAGTAGAGTGAGACCGTATCCTTGCCATCCTTTACGTTGTTCAGCGCTTTCTTGATGCTTGACTCATCGAGAGCCGTCAAACAAACCCGGCGAATAGGGCCAGAGTAGCGGAATCGATCCAGAAGCGAACGGGCGATAGCCTCACCTTCTCGGTCGTAGTCCGTTGAGATGTAGATGGTGCTCGCCTTTTTGACCAGTCCCTCAACAATTTTGTACTGTTTGAACGCACTCTTGCGAACGTTGTACCGCCATGACTCTGGTGCAATAGGGAGGGTCTCCAGTGACCATGACTTGTAGCGTTCGTCATAATCGTCTGGCATATACAATTCCAGCAGGTGGCCGAACGCCCACGTAATAACGCGGTTTCCTCCATCATGGAGAAATCCATCACCTCGTTGGGAGGCCTTCATTACGCCAGCCAAATCTTTGGCCTGAGAAGGCTTCTCGCAGATATAAAGGTCCATTAAGCAGCTCCTCTCATCTTTGATTCCAGATTCGCCAGCTCAGCCCAGCTTTGGGCCAGACCTTTGACTTCGGGGTAGTCTCTGGAGAGGTTTTCGAGGACTCCAGAAATGACATAGGCCGCTTCGCGGGAATTACCCCTCGAACCGGCCTCCTGGAGCATGATTGATAAAGCGTCGAAGAGCTCAGCCTTACGGCTTGGCTCTGTCTGGTTTCTTATTTCAGAGCTTTGCATGGGTTCACCACTGAATAGGGACGCACGGACTCGCGCACAATGCGGCGATCTGCGTCAGTTACAGCCTGGCTGGTGCAAAAGTGCGTCCAGGCATTCAGATAATCTTGATAGGTGTGGGTAGGTGGTATGCAGCCGGTTACAACATCCTTGGGGATGTTTGTAGTCCCCTCGGCTTCCACAAAGCGCCAATCGTGCTCGTCCATACCTTTGCCGCCATCGCAATAGCGTTCCCAGCGTGACAACTCGTACAGCGAGTAGCCTTTGCCTTTATTCATGGACTTGAAGGTATTGATGGCTTCGTTCACATCCCCGTGCTGCTTGATCCCTGCTGGAGTCTTATCTGAACCAGCGGAGTCATCTTTGACCTTGTTCATCGTTGCGCTGACATTACCGTCGCCCAGCACATGGATATAACCAGGTTGACGTAATGCAGCACCACCGCGCCCCATGTTGTCCCATGCCATCGACAGTTCCCGGCTAACTCGGGCAGGTTTGTCATTTTCGGCAGGGGCAGTCTGGGGCTGAGGCTTTTGCTCGGGGGCGTTAGAGGCACACCCGGCCAGAATTGCCACTCCCAGAATTGCTATCAGTTGTCTCATCGTGTCGTTCCTCATCAAAAATTGTCGATGAGCCCATTCTAAAAGGGGGGGGATGGAAAGCTGGTTTCTCAAACTGCCCAAATTGGACAGATAGGCGTGTGTGCGATCTAAAGGTGTTTTGAGAGCATGTAGCGACGAGAAATACGATAGGAATATGGTCAACCTACATGCTGAAAGCCCTTAACAAGTTATTTGGTGGGCGAAGTGGAGTGATCGAGACCGCGCCGAGCGCCAGAGTGTTGCCGCTTAAAGACGTGGAAGATGAAGAAATCCCTCGATACCCACCTTTTGCCAAGGGCCTGCCAGTGGCCCCACTAGACAAGATACTGGCAACCCAAGCTGAACTGATTGAGAAAGTGCGGAACTCTCTCGGTTTCACTGTGGACGACTTCAACCGGCTTGTTTTGCCGGTGATCCAGCGGTATGCCGCGTTTGTTCACCTGTTGCCAGCTTCCGAATCACACCACCACCGTGGCGCTGGTGGTCTGTTCCGACATGGGCTTGAAGTGGCCTTCTGGGCAGCTCAGGCATCTGAGTCAGTTATCTTTTCCATCGAGGGGACGCCTCGGGAACGCCGTGACAATGAGCCGCGTTGGAGACTGGCGAGCTGTTTCTCTGGGCTGCTGCATGATGTGGGTAAACCGCTCTCGGATGTGTCCATTACGGACAAAGACGGGTCAATCACATGGAACCCGTATTCGGAGTCACTTCATGACTGGGCACACCGTCACGAAATCGACCGTTACTTTATCCGGTGGCGCGACAAGCGACACAAAAGACATGAGCAATTCTCGCTGCTGGCGGTGGATCGAATTATTCCGGCTGAGACTCGGGAGTTTCTGTCCAAGTCTGGCCCGTCCATCATGGAAGCGATGCTGGAAGCTATCTCAGGAACCAGCGTCAATCAGCCTGTGACCAAGCTGATGCTTCGCGCTGACCAAGAGAGCGTCTCACGGGACCTTCGCCAGAGTCGTCTCGATGTGGACGAGTTCTCCTATGGTGTGCCCGTCGAGCGTTACGTGTTCGATGCCATCCGCCGCCTGGTTAAAACCGGAAAATGGAAGGTCAATGAGCCAGGCGCGAAAGTCTGGCACCTCAACCAAGGTGTATTCATTGCCTGGAAACAGCTTGGGGACCTTTATGACTTGATCAGCCACGACAAGATCCCCGGTATCCCACGAGACCCTGACACACTGGCCGACATTCTCATCGAACGTGGTTTTGCTGTACCAAACACGGTGCAGGAGAAGGGTGAACGTGCGTACTACCGCTACTGGGAAGTTTTGCCTGAGATGCTCCAGGAGGCGGCGGGTTCGGTGAAGATCTTGATGCTCCGACTCGAATCAAACGACCTGGTGTTTACGACTGAGCCTCCTGCGGCTGTTGCTGCGGAAGTTGTTGGTGATGTTGAGGACGCTGAGATTGAGTTCGTTGATCCTGAGGAAGCCGATGACGGTGACGACCAAGAGGAAGGTGAAGCAGCTCTGAACGATGACATGTTGGCCGCAGAGCAGGAAGCAGAGAAAGCTCTAGCTGGCCTTGGCTTTGGTGATGCGATGGAGATGCTGAAAAGCACCTCCGATGCTGTCGAGGAGAAGCCAGAGCAAAAAGATGCGGGACCAACGGAATCATCTAAGCCTGACGCTGGCAAGAAGGGTAAGCCGCAGAGCAAACCGGGCAAAGCAAAACCGAAGAGTGATACGGAGAAACAACCCCATAAACCAGAGGCAAAAGAGGATCTGTCCCCTCAGGACATTGCCAAAAACGCACCACCTTTGGCAAACGACAATCCGTTACAAGCACTCAAGGATGTTGGGGGTGGACTGGGGGACATCGACTTCCCGTTTGACGCATTCAACGCATCGGCAGAGACAACCAGCACTGACGCAACAAACTCAGAAATCCCAGATGTGGCAATGCCCGGAAAGCAAGAGGAGCAGCCAAAACAGGACTTCGTTCCACAAGAACAAAACTCCCTGCAGGGCGATGACTTTCCAATGTTCGGTGGTTCTGATGAACCGCCATCATGGGCGATTGAGCCGCTCCCTATGCTGACTGACGCACCAGAACAACCAACGCACACGCCAGAAATGCCGCATACGGACAACGTTAATCAGCATGAGAAGGACGCAAAGACCTTGCTCGTTGAGATGTTGTCTGGATACGGGGAAGCATCGGCGTTGCTTGAACAAGCGATCATGCCTGTTTTGGAAGGTAAAACGACGCTGGGCGAAGTCCTATGCCTGATGAAGGGGCAAGCCGTCATTTTGTACCCGGATGGCGCTCGGTCGCTGGGTGCGCCGTCAGAGGTTCTCTCGAAGCTGTCCCACGCCAACGCGATTGTTCCGGACCCGATTATGCCAGGTCGCAAAGTTCGTGATTTCAGCGGAGTGAAGGCAATTGTACTGGCGGAGCAGCTTTCAGATGCAGTCGTGGCGGCCATTAAGGATGCCGAGGCGTCAATGGGTGGATACCAGGATGCCTTTGAGCTCGTCTCTCCCCCTGGCTTGGATGCAAGCAAAAATAAGTCTGCACCGAAACAACAAAGCCGAAAAAAGGCGCAGCAGCAGAAGCCTGAGGTTAATGCCGGTAAAGCCTCGCCTGAACAAAAGGCGAAAGGTAAGGACTCCCAGCCACAGCCGAAGGAGAAGAAGGTCGATGTTACTTCTCCGGTTGAAGAGCAACAGCGCAAGCCGGTCCAAGAAAAACAGAACGTGGCTCGCCTTCCTAAGCGGGAGGCTCAACCGGTGGCTCCTGAGCCCAAAGTTGAGCGTGAGAAGGAATTGGGACACGTCGAGGTGCGAGAAAGGGAAGATCCAGAGGTTAGGGAGTTTGAGCCGCCTAAGGCGAAAACAAACCCGAAAGACATCAACGCGGAAGATTTCTTGCCGTCTGGTGTTACGCCTCAGAAAGCACTCCAGATGCTCAAGGACATGATCCAAAAACGCTCGGGCCGATGGCTCGTGACACCTGTCCTGGAAGAGGATGGCTGCTTAGTAACCAGTGACAAAGCCTTCGACATGATTGCCGGTGAAAACATCGGCATCAGCAAACACATCCTCTGCGGGATGCTGAGCCGGGCACAGAGACGCCCTTTGCTCAAGAAACGTCAGGGAAAATTGTATTTAGAGGTAAATGAAACATGACAATGAGTTATGACCCGCTCGCCTACGAGATGCCGTGGCGGCCCAACTATGAAAAAAATGCTGTAGCAGGCTGGCTTGCCGCCTCCGGCGCGGCTTTGGCCGTAGAGCAAGTCAGCACGATGCCGCCGGAGCCATTCTATTGGATGACGGGGATCTGTGGCGTGATGGCGATGGCTCGTTTGCCCAAGGCTATCAAACTTCACCTGCTCCAAAAGCATTTGAAGGGGCGTGATCTGGAGTTTATTTCCATTGCGGAGCTCCAAAAGTACATCAAGGACACGCCGGACGATATGTGGCTTGGTAGTGGGTTCCTGTGGGAAAACCGCCATGCCCAGCGCGTGTTTGAGATCCTGAAACGCGACTGGACTTCCATCGTAGGGAGAGAGTCCACGGTCAAAAAGGTTGTCCGGAAGATACAGGGTAAGAAAAAGGAGCTGCCAATCGGCCAGCCCTGGATTCACGGGGTAGAGCCCAAAGAAGAGAAGCTGATGCAGCCACTCAAGCACACTGAGGGGCATTCGCTGATCGTTGGGACCACCGGCTCGGGCAAGACCCGTATGTTCGACATCCTGATTTCACAGGCCATTCTGCGTGGGGAAGCCGTGATCATCATAGACCCGAAAGGGGATAAGGAGATGCGGGACAATGCCCGACGTGCCTGTGAAGCTATGGGGCAGCCGGAAAGATTCGTCTCATTTCATCCAGCATTCCCGGAAGAGTCGGTGCGTATCGACCCTCTGCGTAACTTCACCCGCGTGACTGAAATCGCAAGTCGTTTGGCAGCGTTGATCCCGTCCGAAGCAGGGGCCGACCCGTTCAAATCATTTGGATGGCAGGCACTGAACAACATCGCTCAGGGCTTGGTCATCACTCATGATCGTCCCAACCTGACAAAGCTCCGCCGATTCCTTGAAGGTGGCGCTGCTGGCTTGGTCATCAAGGCCGTTCAGGCTTACTCAGAGCGAGTTATGCCCGACTGGGAGGCAGAAGCAGCGGCTTACTTGGAAAAAGCCAAAAACGGTTCGCGTGAGAAGATCGCTTTCGCGTTGATGAAGTTCTACTACGACATCATCCAACCTGAGCACCCGAACTCTGACCTGGAAGGCTTGCTGTCGATGTTCCAGCACGACCAAACCCACTTCTCCAAGATGGTGGCGAACCTCCTGCCGATCATGAATATGCTGACGTCCGGGGAGCTAGGCCCTCTGCTGTCTCCAGACTCATCTGATCTGAGCGACGAACGCCAGATCACCGATTCCGCAAAAATCATCAACAACGCTCAAGTTGCTTATCTGGGGCTCGACTCCCTGACCGACAACATGGTTGGTAGTGCTATGGGGTCCATCTTCCTGTCAGACCTGACAGCGGTTGCCGGTGACAGATACAACTACGGCGTCAACAACAGACCCGTAAATATCTTTGTTGATGAGGCTGCCGAGGTGATCAACGACCCGTTCATCCAGCTCCTGAACAAAGGTCGCGGTGCGAAACTTCGTCTTTTCGTTGCAACTCAGACTTTTGCTGACTTCGCAGCTCGACTGGGTAGCAAAGACAAAGCGCTCCAGGTGTTGGGGAACATCAACAACACGTTTGCTCTGCGTATCGTCGATGGTGAAACCCAGGAGTATATCGCGGATAACCTGCCGAAGACCCGGCTCAAGTACGTCATGCGGACTCAAGGCCAGAACTCGGATGGCAAGGAGCCCATTATGCACGGAGGCAACCAAGGCGAGCGTTTGATGGAGGAGGAAGCTGATCTGTTCCCAGCCCAGTTATTGGGAATGCTTCCGAACCTGGAATACATAGCCAAAATTTCAGGCGGAACAATCGTAAAAGGCCGTCTGCCCATATTGACCCAGTAAGAGCAGAGCTATGTGTGACAAGAAGTATAGAGATTACGAGGTAGCCATCATGGTCGATGTGAACCCTTTCGACAGGGTTATGAATGAATTGAAAAGTCGTGGCCGCAAGAACGCTCACATCCTGAGCATCCTCCAATTCGACTGGCCTGCATCGGAGGCCATCATCGAGAAGCTGAGCTGCTACATCACAGACGGGATTAAGGCTAATCAGGAGCCTGTGATTTACCCGATCATTGAAGAAGCTCTGCATCGCTACAGCCAGCTCGTGTTTCATGAGCAGAGAGAGAAATATGAAGACCCGGCCAGAATTGGGGCATTTCTGGAAACCCTGATCACCGAAACCTGCCGGGCGTTGGAAGTGCAAATTGTCGATAGTGGCGGTGATTCATGGTCTGTCGATTCAGGAGAGTCGTTCTCACTGTGGCTTTCTTCCCATCCAGGAGAACTATCCATTAACCCGCAGCCCCATGAGGATGAGACCTCTTTGCGTGGCTTGCTGTATGAGCTCATCACCTGTGAGAGCGTGAAAACTGTTTTAAGGAGAACCGACTATGAAGAAGCCGTGGTTGCTGGTCGCATGGCTGCTGGTTATTGAGTTGCTGGCAATATTGCTGCTGATCCCTGGCGACTGGACAGACAGAGCCATCAAAAGGGAATCCGTGCTGGTGGAACAGAGTCTTGGTGTCGAAGCAAGAGACTGGATACAGAACAAAGCATCTACCTGGTTCAGGTCGAGCGTTATTGATTCAGGCTTCTATGAGGGGATGTACCAAACGCTGATCCCATCAGAAGAGGAGCGCCAGAAGTCCAAGGGGATGCAGGATATGGGCAAGGGCTGGTTTGTGTGGGTCAAAGGCCGCATGGAAGCCTTTGTCAACGTCATTTACCAGTTCTACACACGGTTGGCGCTGTTAGCCGCGTGGGCTCCCTATATGCTGATCCTGTTCGTACCTGCGGTATATGACGGGATGATGACATGGCGAATTAAGCGGACCAACTTCGATTATGCGAGTCCGGTTCTCCATCGTTATAGCGTTCGCGGAACGATGTACCTGATGGCCGGATTGTTCATCGCGTTCTTCATCCCCATAGCGCTCGATCCGGTTGTCATCCCGATGACAATGATGACGTGCTGTGTCCTGGTTGGCCTGACGTTCGGCAACCTCCAGAAACGGGTATAGGGAGGGAGGATGAGCTACTCCGTTATAAATCAAGATGGGGTGCATCTGTGCGACATCCCATTGAACGTCTACCAGGTGATACGTCGCCAATCCTTGTCTGCGTTGTGGCTTTACTGGGCGCAGAGCTTGAATTTGGTGAAGGTGCTCATTGCTTGCGTCGGAAAGATGATCTTTGTGATGCCGGTAATGTGGTTCTGGGTGCTGGTGGTGTGCCGCTTGGTTGAACCAGAACGTATCTCAGACGTGCCAGGACTTATCTCTCCGGACGTGATCGGGTGGGCCGCTGGTGCGGCCATCACCCTCATTATCTATTCCGTTTTTACACGCCCAGCTTTGTACGGATACCACAACTTTTTCAAGCAGCATATTTGCTCAAGAGTAAAGCAAGTAACGCCGGAACTCAGAACAGTCACTGGGCCACTGTTCTTTTACCGAAACGAAATTGGAACGATATAGAGAGGAACCATGAAAGTAACCAATAAACTCAAACTGCTGGCACTGGGGCTGTGTATGGCCGGTACTGCCATCGCGGCTCCTGATGTGCTCAATGACGACGCAAAGCTCAAGAACCTTGAGAAGGTGTGTCCCGACTGTAAGATGGTGGCAAAAGATGTACTCAATCTGCGGGTTGAAAACTGCCAGCTCAAAGACACTTCCAGTGCAATGATGATTGGCACCATGCAAAATGACCCTATGTTTTCGTTTATGCTGGCAGTACACACAGCGGCAGGCTCGGAGGCATACAAAACGGTAGTTGGTGCCGCTGGCAACCATGTTGACTGTGAAAACCCGTTGAACTGGATCAAGCTGACCCAGCAAGCGATTAAAGGAGGCAAAGTCTAATGCGTAAGAGAGATTTCTTTTTTGGAGAGGTGTATGAGGGGGGTGCAGGAGCCACTCTACGACTGAGTGATATGGAACCATTGGCAAGAAAAGTGTCGGCAGAGTTCTTCACTGCACAACTGAACCGTATGCTGAAAGAGCATGACGGTCAGTTGACGCTCAGCGATGGAACGTCGTACCCCAGCTTTTGGAGCTTCATCGACAAGGTTGTTCCAGAGCAGGTTGGTTTCGTGGAGATCTACGCTCGGCAGGATGTTAACGATAATGTTGAAGCGACACTGGCGTGTGACATCGTTTTGGTAAATGGTGTGATCACCGTTAAACCTCACTGGTGTGCTTACAAAGACATCAGGGCTGACGAAGTGATTTCCACCTTACTGGTGCCTTTGCATTTGAAGGCTCTCCAGGGTAAGGCTTACATTCGCTGGGATGATGGTGAAACCGAACCTCTGTTACAAAACGACGACTATCAGGCTGAACTTGAAAATGTGTTTAGTGTTTCCAAGTACCCATCAGCCATGAGCTGGGGCGATACAGCAGACCAGAAGGTTAAGCAGTACAAGATGGACCTTGAGTGCGCCACAGATGTTGGTTGTCGAGGTGTCTCATCAGAGCAAGCATGGGATGCTTATCGAGAACTCCGTTACAATAGAACAGTGTGAAACAAGCGGCCATTGGCCGCTTTGAACTTTCACATGTGAAAGTTTTTCGCCTCCCGCTCTTATCATCTCCTCGAATAAACCTCCATAAAGTGCCCAAAATGGGCCGTAACAGCACTGTTCCTAGATTGATCAATTAAGAGACGATTACTCCGTGATGACGACAAGTTATTTGGAGGGTCTATGTCCGCACAAGCTCACGTCAGAGAAAGCGAAAGCTCATCTGGTTCATTCATCTCCTGGCAGTTCCTTGTCTGGCAGGTGATGTTCGTTATAGGTGTTGTTGCAGGGATGAACCTGGAACACGCATTCAATTTTCTAGGTTAATGGGAGGAAGTGTGAACCTTAATAAACAATTTTTCTGGTTTTTGATGAACGCGGTGCTGATGTGCATCTTCATCGTTCCAGTGGCCGTCGCGTTTTGGCTGTCTGCTTTTGCGGCAGGTTTTGACTGGAGTCAGTGGGTTAAGTTGGCTGCTGATACGGCCAACAGAGCTGCAAGTGACCCGGCCAAGGCTCTGGGCACGGTTCAGACCTACTGGGGCATTCTCAGCTTCTTCCTGCTGGCGGCGTACAGTCTGATGTTCAAGTTTAAAGCCAATGCTAACAAGGAAGTGAAAACTCTGGGGGTGGCCCGACCAGCCAATGAAGTTAGCGTTGCGGCTTCGGAAAAACATTCGGAAGCGGTTCCTCAAAATCAATAACCGATCCAGTAAACGCAAAAAAGGCGGCTTAGGCCGCCTTTTTTTATTTGTCGCTGGAAGTGCCCGAAAAGGGCGCGAAGCCGTGGCAGAAAATCAGTGACCCTGAATGAGAATACAGGCCACTAGGAAAAGAAGAGGGTTGCTATGAAGCCTGTAAAGATACCGCGCCGGGTCGATGAGCCCCCGCATCTGCTGTTGTGGAGCGCAGATGAGTTGGCCCCGATGCTTTTGGGGCTAACGATAGGGGTCATCATCGGTAAGGCCCTGATCTGCTTTCTGGGGGGGTTACTTGTAACCAACCTTTATCGCCGATTCAGGGATAACCATCCGGATGGATACCTGCTCCACATGATCTACTGGGCCGGGTTCATCATGACCAAGGCCAAATCTCTCAAGAATCCGTTTGTCCGGAGGTATTTGCCTTGAACCTGAAAAAGTATCTCAAGACCTGGGAAGGGACCCAAACAGAAAATAAGTGGGGACGAATCTTCCAGGGTGGTCTTATTGCTATCGTTTTCCTGCTGGTGGTCCAAGTATTCAGCAAGGAAACCATCGTCACTATCCAGCCTTTCACGCTCACGGAAGAAGCCTGGGTGACGAAAAATAACGCCTCTCAGTCCTATAAAGAGGCTTGGGGTTTCGCTTTTGCTCAGCTCCTTGGCAATGTGACGCCAGGAACCGTTGACTTTGTGAAAGAACGGATCACCCCGCTTCTCTCCCCGAGCATCTATCAGGACGTGATTGATGCCATCGAAATTCAAGCTCAACAGATCAAGAACGACCGCGTAACCATGCGGTTTGAGCCGCGTTTTGTTGAGTACGAGCCCAAGAGCGACAAGGTGTTTGTCTACGGATATTCCTACGTCAAAGGGGCTTCTTCTAACGAAGAGCGTAGCGAACGCTCCTACGAGTTCGCCATCAAGATTTCAAACTACGCGCCCGTGCTGGACTACATCGACACCTATGTAGGAAAGCCACGCACCAAAACTGTTTTGGAGCAACTCCAGCGCAAAGAAGAAAACCGGAGAAAGCATGAAGAACAACGCTAAACTTTCGCTCCTGGCGCTGTCCTTGGCGCTTGGAACTTCAATGGCCTATGCCTCGGATGACATTCCTGTTGTCCCGGCCAGTGTTATGAAAAAGGATGTTCCTGCCCCTGTGACGTCAGGACAAAGCTCCCATGAGGTTGTGGGCAGCATGAATGAAAACCCCTTACTGACGATGAAGCCGGGGGTTAACCAGATCATCCCGATAGCCGTTGGTCATCCGAACCGAATCGTCACGCCTTTCAGCAATCCTGAGATCGTTTCAACATCTCTGACCGGGGCGACGGATAACGGCCAGTGTGGTGAGGTCTGCATCAAAGAGAATGTGGTCTATGTCGCCACGGATAAGCAGTATCCGGTGACTATGTTCATTACTGAAAAAGGCTCGGAAGCCCAAGCTCTCAGCCTGACGATGGTTCCCCGTCGTATTCCGCCCAGAGAAGTCTTTCTCAAGCTCGATGGTGGTGTAGGTATCACTGGTGCTTTTGCCAATACCAAGGCTGAGACCTGGGAACAGAGCCAGCCTTATGTCGAAACCATCCGGTCAGTATTCCGAAAGATTGCTCTTGGTGAAGTCCCTCAAGGTTACACGTTGAACCGCATCCCTGCTGGTGCTGCGGTGCCGAGCTGCGCTCATCCTGGGGTAAAGGTGGATTTTAGCAAGGGGCAATACATGATGGGCCACCACCTTAACGTGTTCATCGGTGTCGCCCTGAACGTCTCTGATCAGCCTATTGAGTTCAAAGAGGCGTTGTGTGGGAGCTGGGATGTGGCTGCGGTGACTACGTGGCCGCTTAACGTGCTTGAGCCCGGCCAGAAGACGGAGATCTATGTGGCGAAGAAGCAGAAGCGTGGTCTCGCACCAACGTCTAAGCGTCCATCGCTGCTGGGAGGTGCCCAATGATTAAGCGATTTTGGACACAGTTAGACCCCAACAAGAAGCGTTGGGTGTCTATCGCTGGCGGCGTCTTCGTTCTTTTTGCGGTCGTGACAATGTTCTCTGGTGAACCCAAGAAAGAAGAGAAGCGCGGTCGCCAAGAAACCATCAAGCACGTTCTCACAGACAAAAACACCCGTGAGATCGGGATAGATTCGTTGTCTGCCGATGTGAAGATGGTGTCTCGTGAAAACTCCGACCTGAAAAAGGAGCTGGAACGAGTCAAGAAAGAGCTGGAGGAAACCAAAACCACTGCCGGGAAATCCAGTGATGTTGGCCGTGAGATGACCCGCCTTCGTCAAGATTTGGACCGCCTGACCCAGAAGAACATGGAATTGGCTAAGAAAGTCGAAACCGGCGCTGCTGGTGGAAAAACATCCTCTTCATCAGAGGATGCCAGAGCCGATGTTAATGGTGCATCTGGTGGTGATGGTCAGTTCATGGAGAAAAAGCTCGACTACAAAGATCCAGCATCCTTTTTTCGGGACGCACCGCTTCCTGACTCGAAGGGTGGGGCTCCTGCAACTGGCAAGGGAGACGGTCGTGATGCAACTAAACCAGGCATCCAAATAGTGAGCTACTCGCAGAAAGCGCCAGAAGTTGAAGAGAAGGACAACAAGGATGATGAGTCTATCTACCTACCTTCTGGCTCCATCCTGACAGGGGTGCTCATCAACGGTATGGACGCACCAACATCTCAAGGTGCTCGTCGAGATCCGTTCCCTTCGACCCTCAGGATTCAGAAAGAGGCTATTTTGCCTAACCGCTTCCGTGCGGATGTTCGTGAGTGCTTCCTGATTGTTTCAGGCTATGGAGATCTCAGTTCAGAGCGAGCGTACCTGCGTGGCGAGACCTTCTCGTGCGTTCGGGATGATGGGGGGGTCATAGAAGCGAAGCTGGATTCCTATGCAGTGGGTGAAGACGGTAAGGCCGGTGTCCGTGGTCGCGTCGTATCGAAGCAGGGGCAAATCATCGCCAAGAGCTTGATGGCAGGCTTCCTTGGTGGCGTTTCCGAAGCCTTTGACGTCAATCCTGTGCCGGTCGTCAGCACTAACCCTGGCTCAAATACCCAGTACCAGTCTGTGTTCTCCGACCAGATGTTGCAGGGAGCAGCAGTGAAGGGGGCCAGTAAGGCGCTAGATCGCATCGCTCAGTTCTATATCGACATGGCCGAAGGCATCTTCCCCGTTATCGAGGTCGATGCTGGCCGTCAGGTAGACATCATCGTGACCAAAGGAACCAAGCTACAAATTCGTTCCACCGGGGGAACCAAGAAATGAAAAATTTGAACATTTTGACCAGAAAGGGCAGTTCCAGAGGCGAGGCTCAAAAGGAACAGGCAGTAAGATCCGCAAAGATGTTGGGGGTGGGTGCAGCGCTACTTATTTTGTCGGGCTGTTCGACGTTCAACATCGGCAAGGATGAGTATAGCTGTCCGGGAATGCCGAATGGTGTTCAGTGTATGTCAGCGCGAGACGTTTACGCCGCAACCAATGACGGAAATGTCCCGCGCCCAATGAAACCAGAGGAAGTCGAGGCCAAAGCGGAAGCGGATGGCGAAGGTTCCTCAAACGTTTCAGCGAACTCATCTAGCTCCGGAGACCCGGTGATTGACAACTATGTCGCACCGCGTCTTCCGGATCGCCCGATTCCAATTCGTACACCAGCACAGGTTATGCGGATTTGGGTAGCTCCCTGGGAGGACACCAATGGTGATCTCATCGTGACAGGGTATGTCTATACCGAAATCGAACCGCGCAGGTGGGTGATTGGGGATGGCACACCGCAAAGTGAGCCAGTTTTGAGACCGCTGCAAACGGTACAACACGAACCGAAGTCTGAAACAACCAAATAGGAGATGTTCTTGATGAACGCAAATCAGTTGGCGAATGCCTCAAGTAAAAACAACGCACTCTTCCTCTTCCTGGGGTTGATGGTGGTAGCCTTCCTGCTCGTGCCGGATCAGGCCCACGCTGGTACTGGTGGTACAGCGTTTGACGACGTATGGGTAACTCTCAAGGATTGGACCCAAGGTACTTTGGGTCGAATCGTTGCGGGTGCGATGATCCTGGTCGGTGTTGTTGGTGGTATCGCTCGCCAGAGCCTCATGGCTTTCGCTATGGGTATCGGTGGCGGTATGGGCCTGTACAACTCCCCGACCGTAGTGGAATCCATCATGTCTGCTACTCTGGAACATGCAGAGAAGGTCATCCCGGCTGTTGTGCAACTCAGCAATGGCCTGGGGGTGTAAAAGACACCTTGCCGTTAATCAACGGGTGATAGGGGCAGCCTAAAAGCTGCCCTTATTTTTTGGCAAAAAGTCCAGTCATAACAAATTCCAACTATTTCCTTATTTGCTCAAAAAGGGCACTTCCACAGCCCATGTTTATGCACTCCCTCCCGTAACCTCCAGCATTGGGTTCTTGTAACTCAAAACGAATGGAGAATGCGATGATCAATTTCAAGCCTAAAATTCCGGCGATGCTTGGGGCTCTGGCGGTTCTTACCGCTGGTGCTGCTCATGCAGAGCTGCTGGAATACACCTTTAAGGCTCCAGATGGTACGCAACGGTCTCTGACTCCGAATGCCAACTATGCCAACCCAACGGGCAATATCTCGTTTGCCTTGAGTGCCGGTATCGACCGAAAGGTAAAGATTTCGGTGATTCGGTCGGATGGAACAGTGGTTTCGACAGCGACCAGCCACCTTCTTGGGGCTACTGATCGCATCACAGTGGGTGGAAAATCCTACTATGGTGCGGAACTTCAACTACCGGCTCCTTCCGAGGGAGTCTACAAACTAAGGGCCGAAATACTGGCGTCAGACGGAAGTTCCGTTCAGACTGATGAATACCCGCTTCAAGTCGATACGACAGCGCCAAGTTTGGCAAACGTGACAGTAAAAGGGGAATGGAACCGGGC
Source organism: Providencia stuartii (assembly GCF_029277985.1). Classification (NCBI taxonomy): domain Bacteria; kingdom Pseudomonadati; phylum Pseudomonadota; class Gammaproteobacteria; order Enterobacterales; family Morganellaceae; genus Providencia; species Providencia stuartii. Next base: position 66,192 of record NZ_CP119547.1, read on the forward strand.
GCTTTCTGATGGAACGCTACTGCGAGGTCCTAACCGATTTTCAGGTATAGATGTGTCTGCATCTGATGCCGGTTCTTCGGTTTCCTCTATACAGGCGTATGCTGTAGATAGCAAAGGCAAGAGGAGTCCTGTTGTCTCGGTTAATTACGCCAACGGCCAAGGCCAGTTGTTGAACTGGAGCACTGTGTTCCCTAATGGGGAGGATCTATATACGCTTCATTTCGAGGCCCTGGATAAAGCAGGGAACAAAGGGTCAATAGCCTATCCTATTGCTTGGGATTCAGTAGGTGCAAAGTCTGGAGAGAATCCTGAGCCAGTAGCAGTGTATGACCCTAAGAACCCGCAGGCCTCAACTTTTAAGGTTAATGGTCAGGCCCTATCAGGTTTTGCGCCTTATCAGAACGGAATGACCATTTATTCCGATACCTACAGGGTGCTCTACCGGATACCCAAAACAAACTCCTATCCTTCTTCACCTTACGGTGCTCAAAGCGGTAACTGGTGTGATTATAAAAACTGTATTGAAGGCAATATCATTGCCGAAGACGGTACATATGATTATCGGCAGACGCAAGCTGATGTATTCCAGCAACATGGGACAAAAACTAAGTCGTTTATTATTTACGACTGGGTTATGAACTCTCTTGGTAATACATCCGTCAGTGTGAAAGCTGATCCATCGGTTAGCTTGGCTCCCATCGGTAAGTATGTTGAATATCTTAGGGATGATGGTCAGTGGGTCCGCGGTGAAACCATTAATATGAGCTCAGTTAACCATTATAAAAAACTGAGATTTCATGTTGAGCCGAGACCTTACGCTCAGGAGTTATGGGGATCTTGGTTGCCTACTACTAAAATTCCGGCAAATGCTTCTTATGCAGAAGTGGATACGGATATATCGTTCAGTGGGCGCTCATGTTCATGGCCTGGATATTGGTCTCGACCGGAAGGGAAGCCTGAACTTCCGTCTGATCGGATTGGGGCAACGTTCTGCTATGACCTTAACCCTCCTGAAATTGCTGGGTTAGAACGAAATGGGCGGATTTTTAAAGCTCATTTCCGTGAGCCTGATTCATTTGACGGTTGGGGTGTTAACCAGTGGGTTATTTCTAACAACTCAAGTGCGTCTGCGATAACCTCGACTGGCGAAGAACGTCCGTTGTCTCGTACTGAAGTTCTTCGTAGTAGCACAAATGATTGGTTTTTCACATTTTCTGCTGAGAATCTGTCAGAGGGCACATATACCGGCATATCTCTCGTAGCTAAAGATGCTTTCGGTAATGAGGTTAAGCAGGTATTCACTGGCTCCCAATATGCTATGAGCATAGATAATTCAGCGCCGACACTAACCGTATCGATCAGTGATGGAGCACCAATCCAGTCTTTGGATGATGTTGTAATCACCTTGACTGATACTGCCGACCCGAGTCCTAAGCTGACCTCTATTGCCCTCGTCGGAGGCCCAGCCGATGACAAGGTGCAGTTGTCTTGGCGTGAGGAGTCGAAAGGTCGATTCCGCCTTGAGTACCCGGTAATGTTCCCGTCTTTGAAGGAAGGGGAATCTTACACGCTGACTGTTTCCGGTGAGGACGCACAAGGCAACGCGGTTCAAAAGGCGGTTGGCTTCGAGTACAAACCGCGTCAGGTGATGCTGGCGGATGGGATGGATGGCAAGGTTATGGTCCCCGCTGTCACTCATGAATTTGTTCATGCAGATGGCAAGCGGATCATCGAGACCAAGCCGCTGACGCTCAGTGATGGTGCTGTCGTGACAGGTTCATACGACGTGTTTGCGACCCTCCGTTCTGATGCGAAAGTGCCGCTGGTGGTGAATGGGGTGCGTATCGAGCCGGGCCAGACAATGGGGATCATGAGCCAACATGATTTCGGTGCGTCAGGTGGTCGTTTGAGCATTCCGGTTAAACCGGCTGTTCCTGATGTGGTCGGCTCTTCCAGTCTTCTTGTCATGACCTCCGCGCCGAACTCACCCATCTTGGTTGTGGACATCAATACCTGGAAAGGGACGGCCAAGCTCTCGGCTGAATCATGGACAATTCGCCAGGTTATTGACCCGGTGAAAATCTATGCCCTGCCAGAGTCGGGTGTGCCTTGCCGGTTCACCACGAAAGAGGATGTGGCTATGGCCGCAGACCCAATTCGTGACCCGGTGTGTTTGCTCCAATGGGACAGAACTCCGGATGAGGCTGAACAAACTACGCAGGACAACAACGGGATGAAAGTTGCCGGGCTGGTGGGGCAGGCTGTGAGCATTGGTGAACAACCTGTCGAATACAGCCTGTACCTGTTCAGTGGTGACGGTTCCAAGGTAAAAGTTGGGTCTGGCTCTCAGAACCTGACGGTAACTACTGCCTATGGCTCTGTTGGTTACACCCCGATTGATGACATTGCTCAGGTGAATCGCGTCATTGAAGACTTTGATGTGAACTTCAAGCAGAGCAAAGGTCCTGATTGTTCAATCACTCTCAGTGCTGACCGTGCGAAAAACGAGGCCGCGAACAAAGCTGTTGGCAGTGCAAGCCGCACCTGTCTGTTCGAGTGGCAGCAGATCCCCGATGGACTGGTCCAAGACCCGTTATCGGAATCTCCTTCGTTGTCAGGTTCCCTGGCCGAGAACGGTGATCACCCTCTGGGGTGGCGGGTAAGTATTTTCACCCGTAACGGCACTCGGGTGACGTTGAACGACGAGACTTTCAATGTCGAAGCGGTTGACCCACCAGCTCCGACCGTTGAACTAGCCTCCGACTACAACTTCAAAGACAACATCTACTTGGTGCCGATGACAGGTAACTACCTGGGTGATGCCATTATCAACTCTGAACGAGCTGATCTGGATATTGCCATATCGCGCAACTCTGATGTTCTTGAGTCTGAGACCTTCACTCCGGGATGGGGTGCCACCAATAAGGTGTATCGCCGCATCAATACCGATGAGCGAGCGTTGTGGGAGGAGACCACCTACAAGGTGAACGCGGCCTACAACAAGGTGCCTGATGTGAAGACTGAGGTTGTCTACCGGGCTATCTCTGCACCTTCTGACAGTATCCGTCCTATCGTTGAAGTTAAAGGTGATACCGCGATTGACACCCAGGCATTGCCGGTTAGGGTTCTCATCCGTGATCAGTACAAACCTGATGGTGACTATGACGCTAACACGATGGGGGTGTGGAAAGTACGCCTGATCCAGCAAAAGGCCTACAACGAGACGGTTGCGCTCACTGATTATGCGGAAGCATCGAACGGTGAAGCTCAGTTCTCAGTAGACCTGTCTGGTGTGGATACTTCCTCCGTCCGTATCGCTGCTGAGGCTGTTCTGGAAAGCCCTGTTGAGGGTTACAACCGCACAGAGTTGTCTATCAGACCTGCCTTCTTGACAGTGCTTCGTGGTGGTGCCATCGGTGCTGGCGTGGAGGCTCGCAAGTTGTCTGGTGAAGCTCCGTTCACTGCTGTGTTCAAGCTATCTTTGGACGACCGTCAGGATCTCCGGGCTACCGGCCAGGTTGTGTGGGAAACCAGTAAGGACGACGGTAAAACCTGGGAGCAGTTCATCCCAGAAGATCGATACAAGTATCAGCTTGTGAAGACCTTCGACAAGGGGGAGTACCAGGTTCGGGCCAAGGTGGTGAACGTCAACTCAGGTGCGGAAAAGTACACCGAAGCGGTCAGTGTTGTCGCTTACGACAAACCTGATATTGCTGTTATCGGCCCGACCACGTTGTTTGTCGGAAGTGAAGGCAAGTACACAGCGAACCTGACGTTGAACGATGAGCCAATCTCCGGTGGCAATGCCATTGTTGAGTGGTCTACTGACGGTGGCAAAACCTACGCGCAGACAGGGGATAGCATCACGCTTTCGAGCGATGAAGAAACCCGATACCGCCTGTGGGCTCGTGTGCGCTCTGCCACTGCACCGGCTGATGACGGCTATGCCTATGAAGTTGCGAAAACGGCAGTTGACTTCCGAGCAGTGAAGGCCCCCCGTCCTTACGTGACAGGGCCGCGAGTCATTGAGACCGGTAAGAAGTATGTGTTCAAAGCCGAAACCAGCCTGCCTTACCGTGGGATGGACGTGAAGCTGAACGGGTTCTTCACGCTGCCTGATGGCTCAATTGTGCAGGGTGATACTGCTGAGTACGTGCCTTCGGACACTGACCTCAACCAGGCTACTGTAGAAACGAAGTACACCACCTGGATCGAAGGATACCGAGATCAGGGTGCAGAAGCCTCGCATAGCCTACGCTCCCGCGTGTGGCAGTATGTATGGCCGAGCTTCGGAATGCAGGTCAGGAAGAACGCTGACGTGGCTCCTGCGACGATCACCGCGTCAGTGCGGCCAATTGCCTTCAACGGCAAGCTGGAAGAACCGACCTACGAGTGGGAGTTGCCGGAAGGCGCAGTGATTCAGGATCAGCGGCAGGATATTGTCCGGTCCTTTGTGATCAATGAGCCGGGCGATTACAACATCAAGGTGACTGTCCGTGATGCTCGCGGCCATGAAACCGTGATCGAGCAACCGCTCAAGATCGGCCAGGCAGAGCCCTATGCTATCGACCTGCAATACTCTGGCTCGAACAAATACGAGCGTGAGCCTCTGGATGTGCTGTTGCGACCGTACATTTCTGGCGGCCACCCACGCGACCGTATTTCGACTCGCGTCTACTCGGTAGATGGTACGCCGTTGGAAAGCAGCGGTTACTACGGCAGAGCAACTCTGGGCGCTGGTGAGCACAGCATCAAGCTGAAAATAACCTCAGAAATGGGGCATGAAGCTGAGGGCGAGGTGAACATCAATGTGGCAGAGAACAAGTTGCCTGCATGTAGCCTGAGCTCACGAGAGACCGTTGGGTCGTGGATCGTTTATGCGAACTGCGAAGATACCGATGGCCGCATGAAGTCCTACGAATGGACCATTGCCGGTGAGTTGCAGAGCATCAGCTCTGATCGAGTGACTATCAGCAAGGGCACCTATGAAACGATGCCGACCATCTCTCTGGTTGGGGTCGATGACTCTGGTGGCAAATCCGAAGCTGTTACCATGAACTAAGGTTCATTCCTCTCAAAGCCCGGTTCAGACCGGGCTTTTTTTTGTATCGCGCTGGAATTGTCCAAATTGGGCTATTACAGAGGCGAGTCTATTTCCCTCCCCCGGATACACTGCCCAGCATCCAGTAATCCAATCTTAGGGGATAGACATGCGGACAAAATTACTCGGGGCGCTGATGGTGTTCGGGATTATTACCGGCACGGCTCATGCGTCATCGAAATTGGAAATCACCGATCCCAGAGCGGCGAAGATAGAGGACATCGTAGAGCTACCCATCAAAGGGGTTCGAGCCGTCCAAAGTGATGGGCAGATCATGTTCCTCTCTGAAAACGGGCGATTTGTTATTTCAGGACAAATCTACGACCTGTGGAGCAAGAAGCCCCTCAACACGATGTCCCAAATGAGGGATGTAGCGGAGCGTATCCACTTCAAGAGCATGGGCATGGATGTGGACACGCTGAACACCGTTTCGATGGGGCGTGGTGACAAAGAGGTGGTGGTCTTTGTCGATCCTAGATGCGCGGTTTGCCATCAGCTCATGGGTGATGCCAAATCGCTGGTGGATGATTACACCTTTAAATTTATCGTGATTCCTGCTCTGGGTGCTGAGTCCAACCGCTTGGCAAAGAACTTGTACTGCGCGAAAGACAAAACCCACGCGCTCGATGCGCTGATGAACAACACCTTGGGTTCCCTTCCTTCAAAAGAAACCTGCGACCCCGGCCAATACGATCAAACGCTGCTGACAGCTCATTTCATTGGGATTGAGGGCGTTCCGTTCGTGGTTGCTCCGGATGGTCGTGTCAGCAAAGGACGTCCGAAGAACCTGAAATCATGGTTGGAGAGTGTTGAATGATCGTAACCATCAAAAAGAAACTCGAAGAAACGTTGATCCCGGAGCACTTGCGAGCTGCCGGGATTATTCCTGTCCTGGCCTATGACGAAGACGATCATGTCTTCCTTATGGATGACCACAGTGCAGGCTTTGGTTTCATGTGTGAGCCCCTGTGTGGTGCCGATGAAAAAGTTCAGGAGCGAATGAACGGTTTCCTGAATCAGGAGTTCCCGTCGAAGACTACGCTCCAGTTTGTTCTGTTCCGCTCCCCGGACATCAATCAGGAGATGTACCGGATGATGGGGTTGCGTGATGGCTTCCGTCACGAGCTGCTGACATCTGTCATCAAGGAACGGATTAACTTCCTCCAGCACCACACGACAGAACGCATATTTGCCAAGACCAACAAAGGTATCTACGACAATGGCTTGATCCAAGACCTCAAGCTGTTCGTTACGTGCAAAGTCCCCATCAAGAACAATAACCCGACTGAAAGCGAACTCCAGCAGCTCGCACAGCTTCGCACGAAGGTCGAATCATCGCTTCAAACCGTTGGTCTGCGTCCCCGCACAATGACGGCGGTGAACTACATCCGGATCATGAGCACCATCCTGAATTGGGGGCCGGATGCTTCATGGCGACATGACTCTGTGGATTGGGAGATGGATAAGCCCATCTGCGAGCAAATCTTCGATTACGGCACTGATGTGGAAGTCAGCAAGAACGGCATCAGGCTGGGGGACTACCACGCGAAAGTCATGTCAGCGAAAAAGCTGCCTGACGTTTTCTACTTTGGTGATGCGTTGACCTATGCCGGGGATCTCAGCGGCGGCAACTCCAGCATCAAAGAAAACTACATGGTTGTGACCAATGTGTTTTTCCCTGAGGCAGAAAGCACGAAAAACACTCTGGAGCGCAAACGCCAGTTCACTGTAAACCAAGCCTACGGGCCGATGCTCAAATTCGTGCCGGTGCTGGCGGACAAAAAGGAGAGCTTCGACACTCTCTATGAGTCCATGAAAGAGGGGGCTAAGCCAGTCAAGATCACCTACTCGGTGGTTTTATTTGCTCCAACCAAAGAACGTGTTGAAGCGGCGGCGATGGCCGCACGAAACATCTGGCGTGAATCTCGGTTCGAGCTGATGGAGGATAAGTTCGTTGCTCTGCCGATGTTCCTCAACTGCCTGCCATTCTGTACAGACCGGGATGCAGTGCGAGACCTATTCCGCTACAAGACCATGACAACCGAGCAGGCGGCTGTGGTCCTGCCGGTGTTTGGGGAATGGAAGGGGACCGGGACCTATCATGCAGCGCTGATTTCCCGCAACGGCCAGCTCATGAGTCTGTCTCTTCACGACAGTAATACCAACAAAAACCTGGTGATCGCAGCCGAATCCGGCTCGGGTAAATCGTTCCTTACCAACGAACTGATTTTTTCCTACTTGTCCGAGGGTGCTCAGGTCTGGGTTATTGATGCCGGTAAGTCCTACCAGAAGCTGTCGGAAATGCTCAATGGCGACTTCGTTCACTTTGAAGAAGGAACGCACGTCTGCCTCAACCCGTTCGAGCTCATACAGAACTACGAGGACGAAGAAGACGCGATTGTCAGCCTCGTTTGTGCAATGGCGTCGGCCAAAGGCTTGCTGGATGAATGGCAAATCTCTGCGCTGAAACAGGTCCTTTCTCGCCTGTGGGAAGAGAAAGGTAAAGAGATGAAGGTTGACGACATCGCTGAGCGCTGTCTGGAAGAAGAAAACGACCAGCGCCTCAAGGATATTGGTCAGCAGCTCTACGCCTTTACGTCGAAAGGTAGCTACGGGAAATACTTCTCTCGCAAGAACAACGTCAGCTTCCAGAACCAGTTCACTGTACTGGAGCTCGATGAACTGCAAGGGCGTAAGCACTTGCGTCAGGTTGTACTGCTCCAGCTTATTTACCAGATCCAGCAAGAAGTATTCCTGGGTGAACGTAACCGCAAGAAAGTCGTCATCGTGGATGAGGCCTGGGACCTGCTCAAAGAGGGCGAGGTCTCGGTCTTCATGGAACATGCCTACCGCAAATTCCGTAAGTACGGTGGCTCCGTTGTCATTGCAACGCAGTCCATCAACGACCTCTATGAGAACGCAGTGGGCCGCGCCATCGCGGAGAACTCGGCCAGCATGTACTTGCTCGGCCAAACCGAAGAAACCGTGGAATCTGTTAAACGTAGCGGTCGTCTGACCCTTTCAGAGGGCGGGTTCCACACCCTCAAGACGGTACACACCATCCAGGGCGTGTACTCAGAAATCTTTATCAAATCGAAGAGCGGCATGGGCGTCGGACGCTTGATAGTGGGCGACTTCCAGAAGCTGCTTTATTCGACCGATCCGGTGGACGTTAACGCCATCGACCAGTTTGTGAAACAAGGCATGAGCATTCCTGAGGCAATCAAGGCCGTGATGCGAAGCCGTCAGCAGGCTGCATAACCAGGGAGACAGTAATGGACATTAAATCAATCGCAATCGCCGCCATTCTCGGTGCCGCTGGTGGCTTCGGCGGTAGCTACTACGTGATGAGCGAACAAACGGCAAGCATCCATCAGCGTTTGAATCAAACCCCGCCAGTGGTCGTGGTTGACTTCGCTAAAGTGGCGTCGGCGTATCCCGCTGGTGCCTCTCAGGAGGAAGTTGAAAGACTGATGGTCAAGACCAATGACGCAATTTTGAAGTTGAAAGACGCAGGTTATTTGGTCCTTGACGCAAGTGCTGTCGTCGGTGCTCCAAGTGACGTGTACCTCCCTGATGAGGTGCTGAAATGAATTTTCCACTCAAGAAGTATTTCGTCAAAAAGGAATCCTGGAAGCGCTTCGGGGTTAAGGCCGGTGTGACACTACTGGTTCTTTGGGCTGCTGGTGCGGCCTTTGCCAGCCGCTACCGTATTGGCATTGATCCACAACAGGAGAAGTGCCTGCCGGGTTACACCTTCTTCCTCATTGATCTGAACGACCAAACTCTGGAGAGGGGAGCTGTTTACGCCTTCCAAGCCAAGAACATGCAGCCTTTCTACAAGGACGGGACTCGCATGGTCAAAATCCTCACCGGTATGCCGGGGGATAAAGTCGAGATCAACGATAAGTGGAAGATCACCGTCAATGGTGATGTCGTCGGAGAGGGGCTCCAGCTCGCAGGGAAACTACATCTGCCAGAGAGCCACTTTTACGGCAAGACCACGCTGAAAGAGAATAACTACTGGTTTATGGGCAAAAGCCCATTCAGCTTCGACTCACGTTACTGGGGGACTGTGAAAAATGATCAGATCATTGGCCGCGCATATCCCCTGTTCTAAGAGCGTTCTGGTGGCGTTGATATTCTCTGTGGCTGGCGGGGCATACGCTCAAGAGTCTCCGCTCACAGAGCAGGATAAGGCGCTTATTGAGAAAGGAAAGCAAATTGCCCAAAAGGCCCAGAAGATGGAAATGCCATCTCTGTTGCAAAACCAACACATGGACGAGGCTCAGGCCGAAGCCAAGGCATTTTTCAAGCAGCTCCAAACTACTAACCCAACGCTCAAGGAGATGCACCGGAAACAGGCTGAAAAGGGTATCTACTCTGACCATCGGATACTGGTTTTCGCCTCGTTGTCTCTTGGCGAACAGGGGTTAGATGACGTCCTAACGGCGGTGTCAGGCCAGCCTGATTCTGTAATTGTGTTCCGTGGCATCCCGGAAGGAATGAACTTGGGGCAGGGAGTTAAAGCTATTCAGGCGCTCGCGGCCAAAAAAGACCCAGTGCCGAACATCATCATCAACCCTACGTTGTTCAAAACGTACAACATCACAGCCGTTCCCACGATTGTGATGCTGGAGGATGAGCCGCTGCCTGGCGAACAACCAAACGTCGTCGCCCAGGTCTCCGGGTTGTCCGACCCGGTATGGTTGGCTCGGGAAGTGGATAACGGAGAAAAAGGCGATCTCGGCGTTAAGGGGCCGGTGGAGAAAATCAGTGAGCCAGACCTTATTGATGTTGCCAAGAAACGCCTTGCCAATATCGACTGGGAAGAGAAGAAGAAACAGGCTATAGAGCGCTTCTGGACCAAGCAGAATTTCAATGAGCTGCCCAGAGCGCCAAAATCTCGAACACGAGAAATTGACCCTAGCGTCATGATCACCAGTGACATCAGCACTCCGGATGGCACTGTGTTCGCTCACGCGGGTGACGTGATCAACCCATTGTGCGATCCGAAGGAAGTTTGCAAGCCTGGAACGCGGCCATTTACCCAAGCGGTCGTAGTTTTCGACCCGCTGGACAAAAAGCAAATGGAGCTGCTCGCCAAGAAGCTGCCTGAAATTAAGCAGGAACCTGGCGTACAACGGATTACCTATATCGCCACAGAGTTCGACAAAGACAAAGGCTGGGATTCCTACAAGAGTGTCACCGACAACTTTGACGCGCCGGTATATCTGCTGACGCCAGATCTGATTACCCGGTTCGAGCTGGAGCACACACCGAGCGTCATTACTGCCAGAGGCAAGAAGTTTGTTGTCCGCGAACTTGCTGAGGAGGGCGGTGAATGATTTTTGCCCCGGCTTTCCAACCAATTAAAGACGTCGGCACAGGTTCGTTTGTCGCTGCTGAGGTACTGGCTCGTTGGTACGACGAAGGCCGGGTTCTTACACCATCCTCTCTGTCATCACCTCCTTATTGGGGGCTGGTGGATATGGAGATGGCACGGTTCATTCAGGACAACCTTCATTATTGCTTGGATCTGTACCCAGCTCTTTTTCTGAATGTCTCTGAACATACTTTGCAATCAGACGTCATTTTCAAAGCGTGGTGGAGGGTTGTCCGCGACATTGCTAAGAATCACTCATCACGGCTTGTCATCGAGATTACCGAGGGCATTCAGGATGCCTCTCTCGCATTGAGATGGGAGGCTCTTACCGAAATAGGGGTTGAGCTGGCGCTGGATGACTATGGAGACAAAAACTCTTCGCTGGAGCGCCTGAGTCGTTATGACTGGCACTATTGCAAGTTTGACGCGAGAAGACTGCGGTCGCTTGAAGACTACTCGGCCATCCTCCACTGCCGCCGAAAAGGCATACAGCTCATTGCTGAGCAGGTGGAGAGCTTCCCATTGGGGGAGAGCGCCAAATTACTTGGACTGTCATGGCAACAAGGTTTCTATCACGGGAAGCCTGCTGTCATGGAGAAACACTTGAATTACGTAAAGGCCTTACCATGATGCAAAAAATTCTACGGGTCATTGCCGTTAGCGCGGTCTTTTGGGTTCGTTCGGTATCGGCTGACCCTGGGTGCCAGAATGCGGAAGTAATCGGCGGAAAACTGATTACTGACATCTGCTGGAGCTGTATTTTTCCCATCAAAGTAGCAGGGGTTCCTATAAGTGGTGGAGGCGGATCATTCCCGAGTGAAGCCGTAAGCAACCCTCTGTGTATGTGCGAGGATAATCTAGGGGTCCCTCGGCCTGGAGTCACCACTTCTATGTGGGAGCCAGCACGGCTTGTTGAATTTCAGAGAGTGCCTGGCTGCTCATCTGTCTTGAATGGTGTCAGGTTCCCGTTTGATAGGACTAACCAAGGGCATCATGGCATGGGAGACATGGATGGTGGTGATGGTTCTTTTATGCACTATCACTACTATGCGTTTCCTCTGTTGGTGATGCTCGATTTATTTATTAAGCAGACCTGTAATGCTGATGGGTATATGGATCTCGACATCATGTACATGTCGGAGCTCGACCCGACCTGGAACAATGATGAGCTCGCTTTTTTTACCAATCCAGAGGCGGCGGCAGTAGCAAACCCAATTGCGGCGGCTGCGTGTACTGCTGATGCTGTCTCATCAACCGCTGGAAAACCTTTAAAACAGCTTTTCTGGTGTGCTGGTTCATGGGGCACCCTGTATCCATTTAGTGGCAACCAGAATGGTGGAAAAGGTGTTATCCGCGATAGCAGTCTTCTTAGCACAAGGGTTCTGGCTGCTTTGCATCGCCGGGGGTTAGCGTGGAAGACAATGGGTTCTGAGGCTATGTGTAGAGGTGTTATTAGCCCAACACTACCCAAAACGCAGTACAAATTCACGCTATTGCATCCGGTTCCAGAGACAAACTCATCTCACGTAATTGGCGAATCCACTCTTACGTGGGGTCTGGCGCGAACTATACCGGCAATTGGGCAAGACCCTATTTACACCATCTGGCGATGGAATGATTGCTGTAACAATTGAGCAGACCCTAACGAATTTGCACGGGCATTTTAGATTATGCCCCAAAAGGGCCACTACACGTACAGGTGGCCCTTGTCTTCTCAGATAGCATGGGAAGGTTGAAATGGAGAACACAATGCGAAGTCATAATTACTTTATGAAAGCTGTGGCCTCGCTGTTGACAGTAACCATGTCTGCGCTGCCGATACATTCCTACGCTAACGGTAGCCAAGACCAGGACATCACAGCGGTGGGTAAAGAGGCCCAGGCTTTCGGACAAAACCTCTCAAACTCATTCAAGTCGAGCTCGGGGACTGTGCAAGATGGCACAATCTCTATGCCGACGTTGAAAGACGGTCAATTCCAAATGAACGGGGGGAGTCAGATTAATGTCAATGATCTATTCCCCGGAACGAGCGGGACCAACAATAAACCTGATAGTTATTACTTCCCTGATGCCAATAAACCTGATGTGGGCGGTCTGCAAGGCATTTACGACTCTGGCGATGACATGGACAGCGTGGGGAATAATGCAAAAGGGTCGCTGTGGAGTGATGCCAATAGTGCTAATCCATCAATCTCTGGTGCGGCATACAAGGTTCTTCTCGATGCCTCTAATCGATCACGCCCTGATTTCAGTAATGACCCTGTACTAAATCTAAGCAAAAAGACCTATGAGGATATGGACCTCATCGCAGGTGGCTTTGGGGATTGTTCTGCCGAAACAACCATCAATCAGAATACTATCAACGCCCACATTCCAGAGTATGAACGGTGTCAGCGTGTTGTAGATCAAAGCGCGGACTGTGAGGTTGTCCATGACTACGATGCCTCTGTGGTGAAGCACTATGATGGTCCATATAACCTCAAATCTTGTGGAGAAGGCTGTACTGAGTTGTGGATTGGCCGAGTTGGTAACGACTACTGGAGTGGCAACTGTTCGATTTATGAGGAATACACGCGGGTCCAAGTCAGTAATCCAGACGCCATAGTGTCTGCAACTCTTGAGTACGCCAAGTGGGATGACTACATGCAAGTTTGGGTTGGTAAATCAGGTCAGGAAACTAAAGTATGGTCCGGCCCTGACGGCAATTTCCCTCCAGAAACGGCTGGCCGATGTGAATTGTCAACAAGTTGGGAGCGAAACCCTAATATTGATGTCACTCCCTATTTCAAGAATGTGAAAGATGGTGATGTTGTTACGTTTAAGATCCGCGTTTCAGTAACTGGCGCAGGTGAGGGTTTTGGCCGCATAAAGCTACGCTATGACCCATCAAAAGCCATTACCAAGGATGAGTGGGCTCCACAGAGCTGCATGGATTCAGCCAAAGGGGTTGTAGATGGTTTTGCGGAAGGCGAGATCACATGTATAGATGACCCGACTGATGCTACGGGCTGCACAGTCATCAATGGGATCAAAGTTTGCGAATCTCAACTCAAGCCGTCACCTTTGCCTGGTATTCCAAAACTATGCAAAAAGGTTCGAGTTAAAGCTGACTATGACTTTTATAAGGGGCAAATGGACTGCTGGACAGACCCTCAAGGTGAAACGCACTGTCCGGTAAACACGGGCGGGAATCTCGATAGCTGTCAGAAATATGAAGAAAACCCTCAGTGCGGCTTCATCAGTTCCAAATGTGTTGATGGTGCTCAGGGAAGTTCTGGTACGTGCTACGTCCACGAGGATACTTATGACTGTGGTACAGATGTTTCTGTTCCGACCTTGGAAAAGGAAACTGAGTACCAGTGCGGTGGGCCTATACGCTGCATGGGAGATGACTGCCTTGATTTGACCAAAACACAAAGCACTGATTTTGCTCGCGCTACTGCGTTGCTCAATGCAGCCCAATTCATGACGCAGGATATGAGCTGCACAGGCCAAGATGGGGATGACAATCCTACCGGGGATGAAAACGTTATTTGCTCTGCTTTTGCAGGGGAAGCTGGCGAATGCAAGATAGCTGTTGGGGGAGTTTCTGATTGCTGTGAAAAGCCAACCAATATATCTCTTGCCGATTATCTGAACCTAATAATGGCCGTTCCAAAGCTCGATGGCGCAGTGATGGGGCTGACTGATGGTAATGCGCTTAAAGGTGCTTATCAGGTACTTAGGGAACCTGCCCTTCAAGGGTGGACAGAAGTCACAAAACCGTTCACAAGTTATATAGAGAACGTTTCAGGTGCTGTTGATTCGTTCTTCCAGCCTGTAGAGCAGTTTGTTGATCAACTCATTGACCAGCTCAAAGAGCAAGTCAAAGAAGTGATGATGGATGTCATGAAATCAGCAGGCCAAGATGCAGCAACAGAGCAGGCGGCTGCCGCAGCATCTGAACAAGCTGCCGAAGCAATGATGGAGACTGCGACAACATGGCTTAGCACTGCCATGACGATATATACCGTCTATGTCGTTGCGATGGTGATGATCCAGATGATTTATAAGTGCGAGGAAGAAGAGTTCACTATGAACGCCAAAAGAGCGCTCAAGAATTGCACCTATGTAGGCTCTTATTGTAAATCTAAGGTGTTGGGCGCTTGTATTGAAAAAAGAGAAGCGTATTGCTGCTTCAATTCTCCGCTCTCTCGTATTATACAAGAACAGGTTCGCCCTCAATTGGGGCAGAACTTTGGAGACCCCAAAAATCCTCAGTGTGAAGGGATTCCACTAGATAAAATTGCCGAAATTGATTGGAGCAAAATTAATTTGGATGAGTGGCTTGGGATATTACAGCAGAACGGTAAATTCCCTGATCCGGCCTCAATAAATCTCGACTCGCTGACTGGAGCAGGGAATGACTTCAATATTGACGGGACGCGGAAGAATGCTCAGGAAAGGGCGTTGGAGCGGTTGGAAGGGATTGATATTGACGCGAAGCGAAAAGAGGCGACAAACAGCATAGACCCTCAAACAGGCGCGCCAACTGGTGGTGGTGGATAAAAAAAGGGGCCTTTCGGCCCCTTTCTCATGTAGATTGATTACGCTTCTGGGTAAACAAATAACTCTGCTTTTCCCTGATCAAGAAGGTAAGGGAAAGCAACTTTTTCGCCATTATCCAGCTCAACCGATTTTGGAGCAAGGTAGAGGTAGGCCCAAGCTGGTAGCTGTTTGCTAATAGCTGCGTAGATCGCTTGCTGAGGAGCATGGCTTGCTGCCCCATTACCGACATTCACAAAGTTGTATGCGGTCTCATGGCCTGATGTGAAGGCATACGCTGTACCTTGAACGCCAGAGACAAAATTAGGAGCTGACCCTAGGCGAGGCTCCACGATTTTCACCTTAACGGAACACATGTCAGCTACCTTACTTTGTCCGTTCACCCACGTCGGGCAACCCCATTCATTCTTGTAGAACTGATAGGTTAGGCGACCATCTTTGTCATACAGAAGCGTGAAATTGGCACCCAAATCAGTCAGCGCTGACTCAATGGAAACTTTCACATGTGAAAGAAATTTGGCCTGAGCGTCTGCCGGTGAAACTGCTTCGTTAGCAGGCATCCAAGCGATCAAGCTATTGCGAGCGCCATGCTGTTTGGGGCCGATAGCCCAGTTCGCAAGGTTGACCAAGCCACCTTGCCAGTCGGTCATTCCGAGCTGAGGGGACATGTAGCCAGACAGCACGTAGGCTGCCCCAAACGTTTTGGTGTCGGTCAGACGCTCCAGCTTGTCACGCGGAACAGAAGCGTCTTGGATGCCTGTTACCAGGCCACCGGCCTCCGCGATGTTGTAAGCGCGACTGTGATTGGTTTTGTACGCTGTGGGTTCGTAACTGCTGGTGGATGCACAGCCAGATAGAGCTGCTACAGCCAGAGCCACGGTGGTGATTAAAGCCTTTTTCATGTTGTTCTCCGTTCTTACCTGAGTTGAATCTGATTTACTTCGATAATATCACAGCATCAAAAAATGCAACCATAAAAGACAAAAAAAAGCCCCTCGGGCGAGGGGCAAAGGTTTGGGCTGGGTTATGCTGCTTTTGTTTTCTCGGCTTCGTCTGCGATTTCCTTGTCGCCGGTTGCAGATTCCGGAGCGGCTTCGGCCACTTCACCTTCTTTGCCTTTGCTGTGGGCGGAAATGCGAGCCCGTTTCTCGATGCCGATGATTCGACCGGCCAGCTTGATGAGGCGTTGCTGCCATTGGTAAGTGGCGTCGGTGCGCTGCTTGCTGGTCAGTACGGTGTTCAGCCAGAGAGTGTCAACGATCCCCATCAGGGTATCCAGTTTGCGGATCAGGTGTGCAAACTGAGCAACCTGAGGAGAGTTGATCTCGATGGTGTATTCATTCGGGTTGGTGTAGCCGGGCATCATGTCGATGCCGTTGTCTTCCATCAGCTTGTTGAGCTGGGCGGTAGCTTTGTCCAGGTCTTCGGAGACCTTGGAAATGTGTTCCAGGATGACGGTTTCAACCTGGTCGATTTCGTCCTGCTCACCGATGATGCGAAGGATCACGTCGATGGAGAACAGGGAGTTGGAAACTCGCTCAAAGCTGCGTTCCATGACGCGCTGAGCTTGGAGGCTGTTTACTTTCAGAACTTGCTTGAAAACAGGGCGAGAGTAGTGGTTGCTGCGGTCGTTGTTTGTGTCCAGTGCTACTTGTGCTTCTGCCATTAGAGATACTCCTAAATTTGAGGTACAGATAAACGCACTGGAAAGGATAAATGCGGTCAATCTGTAACCTGACCTCTCGAAGTGCCCAAAATGGACAGTTACAGCGTTTTCTGTTTAGCAAAGGTGAGCTATATTTGAATCATCTTAGTCGCTCTGCGGCTATAGGTGAGATAGCTGGTCTCCGAAAACAAACAGCATCTAGTCTTATGCCGTATGGCATTACTTAACCCCAAGCCGGGGGCTTCTCCCGGTTTTCGGGTGTTGCCCCTGTTTTTTTACATAGGAGCAACACCATGCACATCATCACTTTCATTGTAGTTCTGCTTGCATCTCTGGGCGCACTGTACGTAGGCGCGAAGGCATTTGCTTTTTCCTTCATCGTTCTCGCTAAAGTGTTCCAGCGTATCGGTTTGTTCCTTTGGAACAAATTCGCAGTTCCTGCAATGCGGTCTGTACAGGCCGTCATCAAAGAACGTGCTGCCAAGGCTGAACAAGCCAAAGCAGTCGTTGAACCTGAGGTAACTCAAGTTCAAGAAGTCGCTAAACAAGAACCTGACTGGGATTATCTCGAAATCCCGACTTACCTTCGTAAGGGCAAGGAACTTGTTTGGTAATAACTGTCGCTGAGTAATCTTCGACACTTTCAAACCCATCGGGGCAACCATACCCCGACGGGGATGTTGCCCCTTTTTGCTTAGGAGCAACATCATGGAAATCGCTATCATCGCTTTGTGTATCCCTACTGGTTGGGCAATCTCTCGTCCTTTCGTGAGAATCGCTGAATCGTTCGGTTACTGCTGATAGTCAACGCAAAGGGAGGGGGCAACCCCTCTCTTTCTGGTCAAGCCTCTGTGGCTTGTCCTCAAAGTCTTCTGGTGTCAGTTGGCTTTGACGACAAGCTACAGGGGGAATGTCGAATGCAACAGAATCTTCATGTTTACGACGATCACGCAGGCATCATCTATCTGGCTGATGGACGCGAGGTGAAATTTGATCCGAAACTGTATTCCAGCTCCTACCAGGCGCACAGTGAAGCAGTGAAGTGGGCCAAAGAAACCGGGGTCATTGGTCAAAACGACGATGTGGTGATGTTCGTCCATTGAGGGAGTGGCCTCCAGGAGAGGCTACTCTCCTCGCTCCTTAAAAGTCTTCTTACTCATGGTGAATACCATCAGTAAGCAGATTTTGTTCTCTTCGGAGAGCGAAAAGTGCGATAGCTGGTCGCCAAAAACAAACAGCAAATTAACGTTAATTTACTAGCCCAACCGGGCGCATCCGCCCGGTTCGGGACGTGGTGCGCCTGTCACAATAGGAGCGCACCTATGTCTCAATACTCTCAATTCTCAGTAAGCAAGGTTTTCGGTATGCCCAGCATTCCGGAGAAGGTAACGGCCATCGGCTACGCTGACGGTTCAAACCCTTTCATCCCTGCCACTGATACCAACTACGTTTTCCGCAAAGAGTTTCTGCGAGAGGTCTTGGCCTATCTCAAAGAGCCTGGCGGTGACGCATTGTTCGTAACCGGCCCTACCGGGTCTGGCAAAACCTCAGGTATCACCGAGATCGCTGGTCGTCTCAACTGGCCTGTTCAGCAAATCACTGCCCACGGGCGGATGGAGCTGACAGATCTGATTGGACATCACGCTCTGGTCGCGGAAAAGCCTGGTCAACCACCTGTCATGAAGTTCATGTATGGACCTCTGGCAGTCGCTATGCGTGAAGGTCATCTGCTCCTCATCAACGAGGTGGATTTGGCCGACCCTGCCGAGCTGGCTGGTCTCAACGATGTCCTTGAAGGGCGTCCCCTTGTGATCGCTCAGAATGGCGGGGAAATCATCAAGCCGCACCCGATGTTTCGTGTGGTCGTTACTGGTAACTCTACGGGGTCCGGTGATGCTTCTGGTTTGTACCAGGGGGTGATGATGCAGAACCTCGCAGCTATGGATCGCTATCGTTTCACCAAAGTAGGGTATGCGGATGAGGAAGCTGAACTCAGCATTCTTGGCCGTGTTACTCCGAAACTTCCGGAAAATGTGCGGAAGGGAATGGTTCGGATTGCTAATCAGGTCCGCAAACTGTTTCTTGGCGAAAACGGTGAAGATGGTCAGATCAGCGTCACCATGTCCACTCGGACGTTGGTGCGTTGGGCGAAACTGTCTCTAGCGTTCCGTGGTGCCCCAAATGCTCTTGAATACGCCCTGGATCAAGCTCTGCTTATCCGTGCGGCCAAAGAGGAGCGTGAAGCCATCCTGCGTGTTGCGAAGGATGTGTTCGGGGACCAATGGCGCTAAGGGGTGACGCATGAAGAAAAATGACTGTTTGTGCCGTCGTTACACTGCTAAAGAGTGGGGCAATGACGAAACCACAATAGAAGTCTTCATTGGCTACAAGTTGCTCCGGGAGCCCAGCTCCTCGGAGCCAGGCCAATTCACGATGGTCGAGCTACGCCGAACCGTCACTGATGGGAAAGCTGAAAATTGGTCTGAGACAAAGCTCGAAGGACCTTTTGAAGCTAACGGCCCAGACACGATCCCAATGTCCTACAAGGACAAAGAAAGCCAGTATGTGTCACAGTTTCTCAGCCAGGGGTACACCTTTCTGGATGAGGTGCTGGTAAACGCAGAGACACAGACGGTGCTGGAAGGGGGGAATGTTTCAGCCGGACAAACAGCCAGCTTGGGATCTCTCAACTGGCTGTTATCTCCGCCCTCTGAGTTACCTCCAGGTGACATAAACCTCTTCAAAGGTTTTGTTGCTGGGGTTTTTGCCAAAGGAGCCGGTTTAATCGGCTTTGAGGTTGCTCGGAGCGAAGGCTCAAATGACTTGCTACCCAGTGTGCTGATGCGTACTGACAGCGGTTATGAGCTTGGGGTTAGCACTGGACTAGGCGAAAACACTATCCATCCAGCTACGCTGGAAGGCGCTGGTGAACTCCGCCCGGAACATGGTCACAAACCCCTGCTGATGTTGGTTTACCTGCAACAGCGTTTCGCGGATGACTTTTCAAACGTAGAGAAGCCGCTGGTGGCATTCTGTGATGAACAGGGTGATACCTTCGACTACGAGCGTTTTGATTCACTAAAACCCCTCATTGAACGGTTTGGTTTCAGCTACGACGAAGTAAGAGCAGATGCAGAAAGGCTTGGCCTTGTATCTGAGCTGATTCGCCTGGCAGAGATCGACGCCGAACAAGAGGATCACTTTTTTTAACCCTTACGGGGGCTTGCTCCCCGAAAGGGGCGTTGGCCCTCTCCAAATAACTTGGAGGTCATGATGTCTAAAGGCGTCAACAAAGTAATTCTGGTCGGTAATCTCGGTTCTGACCCGGAAATTCGCTACATGCCAAGCGGAACTGCCGTTGCCAACTTCAACGTTGCAACAACGGATACGTGGCGCGATAAGCAGTCTGGCGAGCAAAGAGAGCATACTGAGTGGCACCGTATTGTGCTTAAAGGTCGTTTGGCAGAAGTCGCTGGTGAGTACCTGAAAAAGGGCTCCCAAGTCTATCTCGAAGGGAGCAACCGCACCCGGAAGTGGACTGACAGCCAACAAATCGAGCGCTACACCACCGAAGTACACTGCGTTGAAATGCAGATGCTTGGTGGTCGTGGAAATGCACCTCAGGACAACTCTCAACGTGCAGCGCCCCAAAAAGGGCAACGTACAGGAGCCGGTACGCAATCTGCTCCTGTGCAGCAATCAGCACCGCAAGGTGGTATGGGCGGAGGCTATGGTCCCGCTCCTGATGGCTGGGATGATGACATCCCGTTCATGCGGCTGCACCACTTGGCTGGCGGGTAACACCGCCAACTCTTACTAAACCCCACGGGGGCACTCATGCCCCGAGGGGGTCATGGTGTCCTCAAACCGTTCATTCGTGAATTGGAGAAACACCATGTCTGATAACAAATCTCTTGTAACCCGTATCGCAAGCCGGTTTGGCGTGGACACCCGAAAGTTCTATGAAACTTTGAAGGCGACCGCATTCAAGCAGCGAGATGGAAGTGCCCCGACCGATGAGCAGATGATGACGCTCCTGATCGTGGCTGAACAGTACGGTTTGAACCCTTTCACTCGGGAAATCTATGCGTTTCCTGACAAGCAAAATGGGATCATTCCGGTAGTAGGTGTTGATGGTTGGAGCCGCATCATCAACGAGCATCCCCAGTATGATGGCGTCGAGTTCGTGTATTCGGACAAGATGGTCAGAATGCAGGGGGCGAAAGTTGACTGCCCTGAGTGGATTGAATGCGTGATTTACCGTAAGGACAGATCTCGCCCTATCCGCATCAAGGAGTTCATTGATGAGGTGTACCGTGAACCGTTTCAGGGTCAAGGTCGCAATGGTGCTTACACTGTTGATGGCCCCTGGCAAACGCACACCAAGCGTCAACTCCGGCACAAGTCGCTGATCCAGTGTTCTCGTGTCGCATTTGGTTTCTCTGGTATTTATGACCAGGATGAAGCTGAACGCATCCGTGAAATGGAGCAGGCATCGGCCATTAACCCGGCTATTGCCAATCTCCCTTCACCATCTCAAGTTCAAAGCCAAGAGCCTTTGGCTATTGAGCACAAAGAGCTTGACCCGATCCTAACCAAACTCGCAAATCGCGCCATTGCTGAAAACGCATGGTCTGCGGCGCATGAGTATGTGAAGGGACGGTATGAAGGTTCGGAACTGCAATATGCGACTCAATTCCTTCGTGACAAGGAGATGGATCAAATGGAGCCTCCGAAACCTGACTACCAGGAAGCGCACGAGCAAGAGTCCGCCGCTGGTGGTTCTGCAAATGCTGAACCTGGTGCCGAAGAAATGCCGCCTTTGAGTGACGAGGACATGATCCCTGTTACAGAAGAGGAGGGCGCGGAAGGCAGTTACTACTAACCCCAACGGGGGGGACTCCCCCGCTGGGGGAGATCTCCCTCCTAACCATTGGAGAGAGGTCCATGAAAATAGTCAACCTATCGCAACGAGAGGAAGATTGGCTTGATTGGCGGCGTCAAGGTGTAACAGCCACTGACGCCGCTATCCTGCTCAATCGGTCTCCGTACAAAACACGATGGAGACTGTGGGCCGAGAAGACTGGGTATGCGCGTGAAGTCGATCTGAGTCTTAATCCGCTGGTTCGCCGGGGGATAGAAAACGAAGATGCTGCAAGACGCGCTTTCGAGGAGAAGTATGATGACATGCTGCTCCCCGCCTGTGTCGAATCGGTTCAATACCCGCTCATGAGGGCCTCCCTGGATGGCCTGAGAGATAACGGGGAGCCCGTCGAGCTGAAAAGCCCGAGTGCGACTGTCTGGGAAGATGTTTGTGCTGAGAAAGCAAACAGCAAGGCATACCAGCTTTATTACCCGCAGGTGCAACACCAGCTCCTGGTAACGGGGGCCAAGCAAGGCTGGTTAGTCTTCTACTTTGAAGGTCAGATTCAGGAGTTTCCAATACTCCGAGACGAAGCCATGATTCAAGAAATCTTGGCCGAGGCTAAAAAGTTCTGGCAACAGGTAGTAGACAAGAAGGAGCCCGACAAAGATCCAGAGAGAGACCTGTACATACCGCAAGGTGAAGAGGTCAACCGTTGGATTGCTGCTGCTGAGGAATACCGCCTCTATGATGCTGAGATTCAGGAGCTGAAACAGCGACTGTCTGAGCTTCAAGAAAGGCAAAAGCCTCATCTCGACACCATGAAGTCCCTCATGGGGGAATACTTCCATGCCGACTACTGCGGTGTGATGGTAACGAGATACAAAGCGGCTGGCCGGGTAGACTACAAAAAGCTGTTGGCTGATAAGGCGTCAGGCGTGAAGCCTGAGGATGTTGACCAGTACAGAGAGAAGTCATCAGAGCGGTGCCGTGTAACGGTTACTGGCTCTGTGAAGCCACGGTACATTGTTGATGAGGACGTGCTTGCTCCTCTTGATGATTTGCCGGAAGAAGTAGAGACGTTCTACTGGTGAGTGGGGGATTTTCCCCCGCTTTCCCTTGGGGATTCTGGGAGTCTCCAACGGAAAGCAAGATTTTGTTCTCTTCGGAGAGCGAAAAGTGCGATAGCTGGTCGCCAAAAACAAACAGCAAATTAACGTTAATTTACTAGCCCAACCGGGCGCATCCGCCCGGTTCGGGACGTGGTGCGCCCCCAACTTTTTGGAGTGCATCATGACTAAAGTGAACCATCTACAAAGCCTCTGTGTTATCCACGTAGACTTTGACATCTGGAGTGGACAAACCCGTTTGTCTGCATCTGATCTCAAGCTGGGCGAGGGTGGTGAAATTCCACCTGAGAAAGTAGCTCAACTGGGAAGTAAGAAGATCTGTGATCCGGCTAAGCTGAAAGGCTTTCATCGCCTGAAAACAGAAACTCGTCGCCTCCTGCTGAAATTCGGTATGCCGTTCATGAACGGATTTGCCGTACCCGTCAGCAAGACCGATGAAATCTGTAACAAGCTGAATGACATAAACTTTCAGTTTAACCAACTGAAACAGGATTTCATCAAAGGTTACAACAAAGCCGTGGATGAATGGTGTCAGGAGAACCCTGAGTATGAACGAGCTATCCGTGCCGGAGCCCTTCCAAAGGAAACGGTCGAGGAGCGGATTGGCTTTGAGTACCAGGTGTTCATGATCCAGCCTGTGAACGAAGATGAGGCCAACGCCAAACGCCTTAACCGCAAGGTTGAGCGCTTGGGTGACGATCTCATCTCCGAAGTGGTTCAGGAAGCGAATAAGTTCTATATGGAACGTTTGGCCGGTCGAGACCAATGTGCGGTCACTACTCGGCAGACACTCCGTAACATCCGCGACAAGGTGGATGGGCTTAGCTTCCTGAACAGCGCTTTTAACCCTCTGGTCAAGCTGCTCGACCAAACCCTCCGGGGATACGAGCAACATGCCGATGGCCGAAACATCGTTGCGCCTTTCTTTTATCAGGTCGTGGCCGCAGTGCTGATCATGAGCGAGAGGGACCGCATCGAGCAGTATGCCAATGGCTCGATTACTGTAGAGGGCATGGCTAATGACATTGGCGGTTCGGGAGCCCAGATGGGGGACCGTTCTAAAGATGAAAAGGCCGAACAGAAAAGCGATAAAGCCGGTGAGCTTATCCCTGCAACAGAGGGTGGCGAAACCAAGCAGCAACAGGTAGGTGGTACTGAATCTGTTCAATCAGAACAGACTAACAGCGGTGGTAACGCTGTTGACCTGGATGAAGACATCGACAACTTCTTCAAGAGTTTTGCAGAACGAGGCGAGGGTGAATCGGAAGATGAATCCAATGCCGGTGATGTGGTTCGAGAAGAGCGCGTTGATGTTGAGGATGAGCCGGTTTTGCCTGAGGAAACTCCGGTAGAGCAAGAGCCTGTCCAAGAGGAGCCGACAGAGGAGCCTCTCAACCAGGAGCTGCCTAAAACTGACGACGATGGCGACTATTTCTTCTAATAGTCACTTCAACTAAACCGACCCGGAGGGGATAGCCATTCCCTCCAGGGGTGGACTATCTCCTTCCCTACCAGGAGAAAAGATATGTCCAAAAAACGCACCATTTACAGCGCTCTACCAATCGTGGCCGCAGCCTATGGTGAAAAACTCGGTGTCAAAGTCGCCATCGGTAACGATGACGCATACACCGATGGTAAGACCATCGTGGTTCCGAATATCCCCGACGACTATCCTCACATGGATGCTGTCTGGGGGTATTTGGCCCATGAAGCAGCCCATGTCCGGTTTACGGACTTTGGTGTTGAGCGCCGCAGAGGTCTTCATGCTGAGTTGTCCAACGTTTTGGAGGACTGCCGCATAGAACGGGCCATGATGGAACTCTTCCCCGGTACGTCGCAGACCCTGAATGAGGTTGCTCGCTATATGGCTCAAGCTGGTCATTACGAGCACGTCACAGACAAAGAGGCCCCTGCCTCCATTCTGACAGGGTTTTGTTTGTACTGGTTGCAAACCAAGGCTGTAGGGCAATCCGTCCTTCAACCCTATCTCGATTCGGCTACCCCCGTATTCGAGCGCGTGTTCCCTCAGGGTGTTGTTGTTCGGCTGAACGCTTTACTGCGTAAGGCTGTGAACACTAAGTCAACCGCAGAGGTGACATCCTTGGCCGACCAAATCATCAAGATGATCGAGGAGGAAAAGGAGAAAGAAGAGCAAAAGCCCCTGAATGGTCAGGATGGTAACAACCAGCAGAATGCTGGTGGCAACCAACCTCAGAACAGTCAGGGCGGAAGTGGTAACGATCAAAACCAAGGGCCTGATGCCAATGGTGGTGATCAGCAAGGTAAAGACCAGAAGCAAGACGATGCTAACGGGAAATCTGATCCGAAAGGACAGGGCGACCAAGGCAAGTCGGATACTGATGGTGGCAGCAAGGCAGGACAAAGCCAGGCTGGTGGCAATTCTGACGCGGCGAAACAAGACGCGGCCAAAATGCTCCAGCAGGTTCTGAATGCCGGTGCCGGTGATTTGCGTGGTGACGCGCATGATGCACTTAAAGCCGAGCTCAACCGGGTGGCTCAAGATAAGGGGGACAGTAGCTATATGACTGTTCGCTCTGCTGTGAACACCCAGGACAACCCTGCTGTTGGCAAAAGCCTGGTAGGGGATGTGAAGAGCACCACTTCAAAGATAAGAACGCAGCTCTACGGAT
The DNA here is from genome assembly GCF_029277985.1 of Providencia stuartii. Taxonomy (NCBI): domain Bacteria; kingdom Pseudomonadati; phylum Pseudomonadota; class Gammaproteobacteria; order Enterobacterales; family Morganellaceae; genus Providencia; species Providencia stuartii. The sequence goes on from NZ_CP119547.1 coordinate 91,535, forward strand.
TGGTCCAGGCCAGCCAGCGAGTTGCTCACCGTAACCAACGATCAGGGAAGCGTGTGGATGCTCGGAAACTACATCGTGTAGTGACGGGTGATACCCGCGTATTCCTCAAGCCGGAAGCCAAGAAACGCCCTAATACGGCGGTTCACATCCTGGTTGATATGAGCTCCTCGATGGCCTACAAGGCCGCCAATGGAAAGGAGCGTCAAGACATTGCGCGGGAAGCGTCCTTGGCTATTTCGATGGCTCTGGAAGCAATACCCGGCGTAAACCCGGCAGTCACCTTTTTTGGTGGCAACCGGAACCAGCCAGTGTTCAGTGTCGTGAAGCATGGAGATACGGTTCAGAATCGGGCCGGTCGGTTTGGGTTCAAAGCAACTGGCGGTACGCCTATGGCGGAAGCTATGTGGTATGCAGCTTTTGAACTCACCAAGACCCGTGAAGAGCGAAAAATGTTGATCGTAGTGACTGACGGGCAGCCTCAAAGCGCCCCGGCATGTCGCTCAGTGATTGACCTCTGTGAACGAAGCGATGTTGAGGTGATCGGCATAGGGGTAGAGACTACCGCAGTGTCAGGACTGTTCCAAAAGAACATTGTCATTGATGATGCGGCAGCTCTGCAACGCACACTGTTTAAGTTGATGGAGCGGTCATTGACTGCTTTTGCAGCTTAACAGGAAGTGAAACGACAAACGGCTATCCCTTCGGGGGTGGCCGTTTTTATTTGGAGAGTCTATGAACCAATTCCATTCATCTTTGGATTTGTATCATCGGAACAAAGGTAGAAGGGCTACAGTGCCGGAGACGCCTTTTTTACTGCTTGCTAAGCGCATTCCTCCGATGTACTGGAGACTGTTCCAGGGTGTTACTTTGGATAGTCGTATGGGATACACAGGCAGGCGGCAGTTCCACAGTCTTGGGCAAGCAATCGACTGGGCAAAGTCATCAGTTGGCGATTCCTGGTCAAATAAGCGCTTTCACAAGCCGGTAGGCCTCGATGTATTGCTGGCCTGTACTGCGAGTAAGGTGCCTGAACATCTGGTCGAAGAACTGAAAAGACGGGGCAGTTGATGCGTCTTTGAGCTTTGCACCCGAAAAGGGCAGTTTGAGCGTTCCTGTTCACACAGCTCTCGTGGAACAATCAAAGTGAGGAGGGAATACCCTCCCACTTTCTCAGAGGCCTTCATTGAGGGTTGCTGAGAAAGTGAATTTTGTCCTCTCTGAGGGCGAAACGTGCGATAGCTGGTCGCCAAAAACAAACAGCATTCAACCTCAGCCTAAGGGCGCACTGCGCCTGACAGGCTCTGTGTGCCCAAGTTACTTTAAGGAGCACACATGTCTCATCTGAACAATCTCAAATCCGTAATGATCTCTCTCGCCGCCGAACATAAGCTGCCTGAAATCTACCAGGATGACATCACTACCGATGTGGAGTCTCTGGATCGATTCGATGGTTTACGTCTGGTCTGGCTGTTGCGGTCTTGCGGCAGCGTATTGGTGCCAGCGGAAGTTGGCGTTAATCCGATCTATATCACCCATTGGTTGTGGTCTAACCACGGTCAACAGGTGGTTCCATTCTCTGTGGATACCCGCACGGGGTTGATTGAAAAAATCGACTTCGAGCAAGCTGAAAAGCTGATCATGCAGATGCCTTGCAACCTCTCTTCATTGCAGAACAAGGAATACTTGGTTGACCAGGTAAACCGAGTGTTGCAACGAGGTTGTGAAATGCGTATCTGGGGTATCTTCGAGTCTCCAAGCTCGGTGGAATCCGTTGGTGGTTGGAAAGAGTGGCAGAGCTATTTCAGCTCTACTGGGAATCGACTGATGGCCGATTTCGTTGGTAAAGCCATTCGATTCACCAACCCTCGATAAATCGCCGTTCAACCATTAACCCTAATTAACCCTATGGGGCTCCGATAGCCCTGAGGGGACGGGGCTCCGCAATCGCAATAAGGAGTCCCTATGAAAAACCTATCAGCTTTGGAAGCAGTTCTTGACTACGACAAACCTTCTCGACGTTTTCTTGATGAGCTCAACGAAAACCAGATGAAGGATTTGTCCGGGGAAATCTTCGCCAAGCTCTACTGGAGCAAGCGTAATCCCCAGTGGTACGAGAAAGACACCAATCGGCTGTTTGCACGACTTCGTTGGGTTCAGCGCATCATCAAGAAGCGCTTGAAAACCGGCAAGGTTAAACCTGAACTGACAGAAAATGGTTCAGTGATGGAGCGCTTCAACTTCCCTTATGGTGACACTCTCGATTTCTTCCATCGGTACTTGCGACATCCCAAATGGGAGGTTGTGTATCAAGAATCGGGGTGCAGTGCCTTTTGGAAAAATGAAGCAACGCTTGAGCTATGCACCTACTGCGAAGGTGATGTGGTCATGATGAAGGCTCCTGATGAAGCAACCTTCTTTCGTGATTGCAATCGCCTTAGCTGGTGGTATGCAGATAACGCTTGATCTTAATCCCTAACCAGGGGCGAACCGGCCCCTGATGGGAGCATGGTGCGCCCCATCTATGATGGAGGACGCCATGTTCAAATCATCAGTATGCTCCTACGAAAACAGGGGGCCTTACGGAAACAACAAGTACCGAGGCAACTGCTCGGGCTTTATCGTTAAAGACTTCATTGAGTCTTACATGAGAAAGCCGAACGGGCTGGTGGCAGACCCAAGTGTTGGGGGTGGCTCTAGCATCGACGTTGCCAATGAACTTGGTGTCCGTTTCAAAGGGACAGACTTGCATCAGGGGTTCAACCTGTTGCGGGATGACTTCCTTTCGTTCCTCGGAGAGCCTGCACACCTGATCTGGTGGCACCCTCCTTACTGGGACATGATCCAGTATTCAGGTAAGCAGTGGGGCGAGCCCAACAAATGGGATATGAGCCGCATGAATTTGCCTGAGTTCGTTGAAGCCCTTGAGCTGGCCGTTATGAATATTCATGACGCCTGTGAGCGAGGAGGGCATTACGGAATCCTCATGGGAAACCTGAGGCGCGATGGGGATTATTTCAACCTGTCCAGCCTTGTGGAACGTATCGCACCTGGGAAGCTGGTGGATGAGATCATCAAAACACAGCACAACTGTGTGAGTGACCGAACTCAGTATTCCGGGAAGCTGGTGCGTATCGCCCATGAAAAGCTGTTGGTGTTTCGTCGTAACGACGTTGCCTCATCGCTCTGTCTTCTTGCTGCCGTACACCGTCGAGCAACCAATATGGTTTCGACTACGTGGAAAGCTGCAATACGCCGAACCCTACAGGGGAAAACGTTGAAGCTGGAGCAGATTTACAAAGAGATTGAACCCTACGCAAAGCATCGAGAGAACAACCACTGGCAAGCAAAGGTCAGGCAAGTTCTTCAAGATGCCAGGTTCTTTATTCGCATCGAGGTAGGTGTCTATGCACTTGCTGAGTAGCCCAACCGGGGCGTGACATCCCGGAGGGGATTGGTCGCGCTCATCAACAACAAAGGAGCGTGACCATGAACGTACAACTTCAAGCCAGCAACAATGTGCTGTTGGCGCAAATCGAAAGCAAAGGCCTCACTGTTGAAACGCATTGTCGCAGTGGCTTTTGTGGCATGTGCCGGGTTCGTCTACTCGAAGGTCAAGTGGCCTATGACGAGACGCCCATCGCATTTGTCAAAGAAGGGGAAGTGTTGGTTTGCTGCGCTAAAGCAAAAACCGATGTGACCTTGGAAATTTAACCCATCCGGAGGAGCCTTTCCTGCGGGTGGGGCTCCTCTATCCATTACGAGGAGAAACACTATGTCTATCAATACCAAAGTTGAACAAATCGCATACGGTCATGCTACCGCTCTAGTGCTCAGTGAACTGGGCCAACAAGAGAATTGGTGCAAGGCTTATGAGTATTTGTCTGAGTGTGTCGAACGGGGAGACGAGCCTGAGGATCTGGTCGTTTGGCAACCGTTTGAGCACTGGGAATGGAAAGACATTCTGGAGCAAATCGAGAGCGAAGCCGAGTCTCTGCTTTCGACTATTAAGTCCGTTTTAGGCTTGGCCCACAAAGGCATCATTCAGTCAGCAATTGACTGCTCTCTGGATTCGGACATGACCCAGCTTGACCTGATTGGAATGGTCGAGCTCGGAAGTGAAATCGAAGATGGGGAGTGTGCTGGAGGTGGCTATGCAGCTTAACCGATACACGGCCAGGGAGTCTGACAAAAGTCGGATACTTCGGACCATCGGCTGGTGCAAGCGCAATCACCTTACACTTGCCGGTCTTCCATACGAGGACAATCTTGCAGGAAGTGACGGGATCAGCATAGAGATCATCACTCCTCCTGGTATGTCGCGGGAAATGTTGGAGCAAGCCGTCAGAGAGGGGTATTCAGAGCGAGATGTCGTAAGGCATCGCATTCTGGAGTGCCCTGTCGGTTGGTTCATGGAAGCTGATGGCAAGGCATTTGATCATGAAGTGTTCCACGATTACGTGGTGGCTCATGGTTATGGCGAACCTTCCAGCGAAGCCTATGAGCTGGCGGAGCGGTGGTTCTGGCAGGGCAACGATTATGCGTTGATAGCTGCGGAAATAGTTGCTCGTGATCTTTGTGTTCGTGATGACGAAGATGAGGACTGATCCTATGGATGCTGTAGCGCATATAGCAGCAGATAACCTTGTACCGGCATGTGGAGGTGCAGAGAAGCCGTTTACCGTTAGTGGTAGACAGTGGCTTTACTGCTATCACCCAGCCAGTGGGAGGCACTGCTACTTAGACCTCGATAATGACCGTCCAGTCTGGCATCGAGGATTTCATCCTGCTTTTCATCCTGAGCTTGAGTTCGCTGATGAAGCTGAGTTGCTTCGACCAGTTGAGCGAAAGCCTGACCATGAAGAGCTGGAGGATTTTTACTTTTAACCCACGGGGCCGCTCTTCCTGATGGGAGACGGTCCTCCATTCTCAAAGGAGAAGACCATGAAAGATCACAGTCAAACGATTGTGTTCCCTGGGAACAATGTTGAATCACTTGCTGAGGCTAACGCCATGTTGAGCGCTGTGTCGGAAGATGCACGTAAAGCCAGCAATACGGAAGACAAACGTGACCTTGAATCGCTTCAAGGCTGGCTGGAAGAGAACATCAATTCTCAACTGGCAGGCGTGAAGTAACTATGACTGTAACCCCACTGGGGGCTTCATGCCCCTGTGGGGGCATGGTGCCCGTAAAAGGAGTCACCATGAATGCAGTGAAGATGATCCAGAAGGAAAACCAGCTTGAGCTGCCGCTTTTCTTCCTGGATGAAGAGCCGAAGACCGCAGAAGTCATTCCATTTGAGCCAAAGCCTGAATGGACTGATGATGAGGTAAGGCAGTTACGTGATGGGCTTTTATGGCATAGCCTTAGAGTCCTTGCTGATGGTCGAGCTGGAAGTGAAATCAAGCAGGAAACGATGGCTTGGGTGATGTCCGATGAGGTACATCCATTCTCATTTGTGGTCTGCTGCGATGAAGCAGGTTACGATCCATCTGGAGTAAGGGAAGGCGTGAAGTCTATCCTAAACCGCTTAGCGCGGGTTAAAGCGGGGGGTTAACCCCCTGCTTTCCCAGTGGCATCGACTTTCACATGTGAAAGTTTGTGCCCCTCGGAAAGCAAGATTTTGCTCTCTGTCGAGAGTGAATAGTGAGGTAGCTGGCCTCCCCAAACAAACAGCATTCTACATAACCCTTGGGGGATCACTGCCCCTCGGGCTGGTGGTTCCCTGACAAACATGGAGCCACAACTATGACTACTCTTGCCAGCTTTGCGAATCCGATTTCTGTTATTCAACGCTCACCAACCAGTGGGGTGTTTGGCACAAATCAGTTCGTAGGAGACAAAGAGGGATTTGTACAAAAGGTGCTCGGAAAGTGGTACTGCAATCCAGGGAATACCATTCCCGTTGAGAGCATGTCCCACCTTGAGCAGGCGGAGAAACTGTATGACTTCTATGTCAAGTATCTCCAAGTGAAAGAAAAGATCTCTGTGAACCTTGGCCGGGTGCTGCATAAGCTGTACAGCACTGGTTCTATCAAGGAAGCAGAGATCGTGCTTGAAGCAATAAAAGCTCAGGCTGGCGTAACAGCTTGAGCAATCTACTAACCCTAAACCGGGTGCATCCGCCCGGTTCGGGACGTGGTGCGCCCCCAAACTATTTGGAGTGCATCATGGAAAAACATAACCTCAAATCCGGATTCAGCATCTATTTCGCTGACGTCCATTTCGAGAAACAAGTCTACGCATTCGGCTCAGGACTTGGCTTCACCTCTGTGATTTACGCCTACTCGCTGGGCCGAGATCCGGAAGAAGCTGAGAAGCTGGCGCTTGAAAAGTACGACTCTGACGAAACGAAGGTGAAGAAGGTGCATGTCAATCTGGCTCGCAGCCAGGACATCAACCGCTACACCTTCCCTGAACAAATGGCTGGCTTTGCTAATGCCATTCAGTCTCACGGCATCGCTGTGAACTGAGAACCACTTTAAACCCATCGGGGCCATTACTTCCCGATTGGGACGGTAGTGGCCTCTCAACCGAAAGGAGAGAGCTCATGGCTACTATCGTAAACACCAAGTTAGGAGAACATCGAGGCAAGAAGCGCGTCTGGCTGGAAGGCCAAAAGCTACTGCGTGAAGGTTACTATCCTGGCATGAAGTATGATCTGGAGCTGAAAGATTCCCAGGTTGTGCTTCGCGTCAAAGAGGAGGGTAAGTTCACCATCAGTAAGCGCGAGCGCAATGGCCGGGTGTCTCCAATCATCGATCTGACCGTGCAGGAGCTTGCTACCGTTTTTGACGGTGTAGAGATGCTCCGCGTGTTCATCCGTAACGGCGCAATTGTGATCTCTGCTCACCATCAACAAGAGCGAGTGATCGAGCGCGTCAACCGGCTTATCAGTAAGCTGGAGAATGGAGAATCGCTTTCGGTATGCAGCCTCTTTCATGGGGGTGGTGTGCTTGATAAAGCGATTCACGCCGGTTTTCACAAGGCGGGAATTGCCAGTGCCATATCTGTGGCCGTGGAGATGGAAGGGAAATATCTCGATTCGTCTTTGGCAAATAACCCGGAGCTTTGGAACGAAGATTCTATTGTTATCGAATCGCCAATCCAGGCTGTGAATCTCAGCAAACGCCCACCACAGGTGGATGTTTTGATGGGGGGCATACCGTGTACCGGCGCGTCAAAGTCAGGTCGCAGTAAGAACAAGTTGGAGTTTGCCGAATCGCATGAGGCGGCAGGTGCCATGTTCTTCAACTTCCTGCAATTCGTAGAAGCGCTAAACCCAGCCGTTGTGCTGATTGAGAACGTGCCTGAGTACCAGAACACCGCTTCGATGGAAGTGATTCGTTCGGTGCTCTCTTCGTTGGGTTACTCCCTACAAGAGCGCATTCTCGACGGCAATGAGTTTGGGGTTATTGAGCGCCGCAAGCGTCTTTGTGTTGTTGCGCTTTCCCACGGGATCGACGGGTTTGAACTTGAGAAGGTTCAGCCTGTTCGCACCAAGGAAAGTCGCATACAGGACATCCTGGAGCCAGTTCCGCTCGATTCTGAACGTTGGAAGTCATTTGACTATCTGGCTGAGAAGGAGTTGAGAGACAAAGCTGCTGGCAAGGGGTTCTCTCGCCAGCTTCTGACTGGCGACGATGAGTTTTGCGGCACCATAGGTAAGGACTATGCAAAATGCAGAAGTACCGAACCTTTCATTGTTCATCCAGAACAGCCGGAGTTGTCTCGCATCTTTACACCGACAGAACATTGTCGAGTGAAAGGGATACCAGAGGAACTCATCCAAGGTCTGTCGGACACTATTGCCCACCAGATTCTCGGGCAATCGGTAGTCTTTCCCGCGTTCGAGGCTTTAGCCCTCGCATTAGGGAACAGCCTGTGGAGCTGGGTTGGAATGATGCCAATCATGGTCGAAGTCGTGGATGAATCACAGCCGGTGATCGGTGGTGAAGACTTCCATTGGGCAACGGCATTGGTTGACGCAAAGGGCACTCTCAAGCTGTCACCGGCAGCGAAAAAACAGGGGATGCCCTTCAACATTATGGATGGTCAATTGGCTGTCTATTCACCTAACGGAACTAAAAAGAGCTGCGGCCATGAGCCTTGCGAATATCTCCCGGTAATGATGTCCGGAGACGCAATCATGGTCACTTCATCTTTGGTTCATTAGTAACTCACCGGGGCAATGCCGAAAGGCCTTTGCTCCGGCCTATCCGAAAGGAGAGTAATCATGAAAATCGAAACTGTTGTGCCTTTACCTCCCGAGGATTCAGGCCTTCAACACTGCATTGCCAGGTTCCATAACCGCAACATGGATTCCAAGCGAAAAGACAAGACCCGTTTTTTCAGGAGGGAGCCGGTTATGATCGTAAACCCAGAGACCAAAGCAAAGGTTCTCCGGTATGCGATGGGCAACCCTGGGAATTTATCCATCACAAAGCTGGCGGTCGCGCTGGATTACGATGCGGTAGATGCTCTGGGTGTTCGTTTTAAAGACACTGTAAATCTTGAGGTTCGCAGAGCCAGGCGCTGGGAAGTCTGGCAGTGGTTCTGGAACCATCCGGATCAAAGTGTCCAACTGTCAATCAAATTGGGCGTGGTTGGCGCTGTGTTGGGAGTCATGGGCTTCCTGACTGGCGTAGCTCCGTACCTCTTGGGATAAACCAATAAAGCCGTTAACGGGCAATGTAAGTCCGGAGACGGCTTGCATTGCTCTCTCGAAAGTGGAGAGTCAAATGAACACATTAGAACAACTTGTAAATCAGAGAGTGCTTGAGGAAGGTCTGAAAAAGGCGAAGCCATTGGCCGCGCAAATGGGGCTTGAATCTGTACCTGATGAGATGCTTGAAATGATCTGCCCAAACTTGAACTACTCTGGGCAGTTTACGCCAGCTCTGTACGCGAGATTTCAAAGCGTAAAGCGATTACTGAAAGAGTTGTCGGAACAAACCTCACCTAAGCACGGGCATATTGTGAAGTTTACCAACCAATATGGGAGCTACGATGAGTCAGCTTTGCTGTTCAAAGAAGGCGACGTCAGAAACCAGAACTTGGTTGCTTGTGTGGGCGGGAAGACGCTAAATCTCGGAGAGCTAGAGCTTCGAGATTATGGGCTCAATATGCACATCGGTTGCGGTGGACCATTTGAGCCGATCTCAGAAGCGCAGATTCAGTCCTTGTCTGAGTTTGACTTCTATGAGACGACCTACAGATTCTGGGGCCAGAATCCATGTGGAAACGGGATGATAGACATCACCGTCCCTATGAAACGTTGGTTCTTGACTGTGTAGCTTCAACCTGAGTGCGCCGAGAAATCGGCGTACCGGCCCCTTAAAAAGGGTAATCAGCGCAGGGGGAAACCCCGCGCTTTCCCAAGCATCTCGGTTTCCCAGGGTGCTTCGGAAAGTGCCTTAGGCGCTCAAGTGCGGTAGCTGGCTGCCAAAAACAAACAGCAAATTATCAACCCTGACGGGAGCACCTCCTGTTAGGGGGGCTCCGTCATAAACTGAACGGAGATATAGCATGTCTAAAAACGTCAACGATGTTTTTTCAAACCGAACTTCTTTGGAATGTACTGTAAATGCAGCGCTGGATCGTCGTATCGGTCTGCGTGTCGGGTTCCCTCATTACAGAGAAGGAGCAAACGGTGTGGTTTGTGAGATCGAAGCAGAGTACCCATTGCTCAACACTCATTCGAGTGTTGCATGGCCCCTGCTCGATGAACTCAACAGTTACACCATCCAAAAAAACCAATCGCTCATTGATCACATTGATAATGCGGTCGCTGAACTGTTGAAACACAAGGCTCGTCTACAGCTTGATATTCAAAAGCTGCAAGACGGTGACATTGATCTGGTGAAACAGGCCAAGCAGCAATACGAAGACAACCAGATGTCGAGTAGCAGCTAGTTCAGGTCTGATAGCCAGGATTCAATTTTAACCCTACCGGGGTGCTTTCCCGGAAGGGATGGGCACCCTGCTAATCCAGGAGGCCCTATGCAACAAACATTAAACTTTGATCTATCAGAACAACCCATCCCAGTGCTTTTGCGTGGGGATAAGTGGGATTCTGTTTGGTCAGAACTGACTGATAACGAGGATTTGAACTTCGTTGATGCCAGTAGAGGAACCAGTCTGTCATCGTTGATCACGTCATCGGTTGAGTCCATTCACACGGCCTTAATTGATGGGTGGACCATGATGATCGGCTATTCCAGTGGTAAAGATTCTGAAACGGTCTTGCACCTGTTCCTGATGGCCCTGATCCGGGCTGTAAGGAGTGGGGCGACCATCAGCCAGCACCACTTCATCTTGCACACTGACACACTGATCGAAAGCCCAGAGGTAAGGTGGCTGGCGGATCAGAAACTGGCCGAGCTGGAGCGTTTCATTGCGAAGGAAAACCTTCCTCTGACCATCGTTCTAGCAAAGCCTGGGATCTCGCAGAGTTGGACGGGCCGAATCCTTACTGGGAGGGGGTTGCCTACGTTTTCCAACTCCACGGCCCGCCAGTGTAGCCAGGATTTAAAAATCACCTCTGCCAAAAGAGCGAAGGCAGCTTATATGCGAGAGCTTCCCAAAGAGGTTCGACAGAAAGTCTGCCTTTTGCTGGGCAGTCGTGATGCTGAAAGCACTATTCGTGCGGCCAACATTGCAAAACAGCGAGGAAGCTCAGATCGCGTCATTAAGACGAAAGATGGGGGTGAGCTGTATGTGGTGAAAAACTGGTTGGCGAGTGATGTCTGGGAGTTCTTACTATCCGCTGGCATGGGCTCAGCATATCCTCTGCCAAGTTACTTGGAGAGCAATGTCACTACGGCAGAGCTTTACAAGGCGGCAACAGGGGAGTGCGTGTGGTCGGCAACAGAGAAGAAGGCCAGTGACGCCTGTGGCGCTCGCTTCGGTTGCTGGGCTTGCCAGGCTGTTGGGTTGGATAAGTCAATGGAGACGTTGCTTGCCACGGACCCTGAAAGGCATGGCTATATGTCGGGGCTGAACCGCATCCAGCGCTACTTGGCAAAACGCCGGTACGCATGGGAAGACCGCCATCCCGTAGGTCGAACGATTTACGAGGGCGGATACATCAAAATACAGCCGGACGTTTACAGTCCTGTTTTCCTAGAACGATTGCTTCATGTCTGTTGCAGCATGGACTACATGGAGCAAAAGAGAGCTGATGAGCTGGCATACAAGCTGGCTACTGGTCAAGCAGAGGATAACGACTGGAACCGTCGAATGGCAGAGCCACAATTCCGGATCATATCGGAAGAGGCTTTAGTCCATATCGACTTCATGTGGGCCTTCCATCATTTCAATGATAAGCCTTTCCATGCCCTGGAGATTTACCACAGGGTTTGGTCGATGGGTGATCTGGACTTGCTGGAAGACGAGCCGCAGTGTGAAACCGTTCCTCAGTCACCAATTCCGAAGCCATTGTGGTTGAAGGTTGGTCGCTGGGGCGATGGTTCGCTTTCTGATGGCTTGGCCGATCCGTTAGCGGAAATGGCTTACTTTGACGGCGGGGATGACCCGTTGGCAGCGCAAGTGATCAATACCGCAGACGGAAAGAGAAGGGTGGTTTGCTTCGCAGAAGATGATGAAGTGAAAGTCGATCCCGACTCCGCTGCGTTCATCATCTGGAACGAATACCCGCGACTAAGGGAGTCTGTACTGAAGGGACATTATACGCCCGGTAGTGCAGCGCAGTTCTACCTTCGGTTCGGAGCAATCCAGCTTGCGAAAGGAAAAGGCGCTTTGTATCACCGTATGATGCAAAGAGGTCAAACCTACCACCAGATGGGCCTTACAGGGCTACAGACGATGGAAGGAATCCAACAGCGCAAGGATGTCAAAGTGCTTAGCGATGCTAAGTACAAAGATCTGGTGAAGCGAAAAATCAAGGGAAGACTGGCAACGGTACGCTGGTGGGTCAACTTGCACTTAACGTTCAAGTACCATCTGCACCACCGTACTCCGACGGGGTTGTTCATCGAGAAGCAACTTGACCAGGAAGCAATGGAAGAACAGAAACGGCATCAGGAGCGATGGTTTAACTACGTGACTGACGCGATGCTTTGTTACTCCAGCGCATTCTGTATGAGCGTCATGGAAGGGCGAGAGGGGAGCGGAAACGCCAACATTCGTCGTTACATGGCCGCGACCAGAAGGAAGGCTTATACGGCCCTCTGCGAGCTCTTGGACAATACTGACGCCCAGTGGGTGAATGATGTGGTCCAGAGTGCCGTAGGGCAGTATGAGGCGATACAGGCAGCCCTAACCGAAGGTTCCGCGCTTGCTATCTATCTCGACTGGATCAACCTACTGTCAAAACGCCATCCAGCCTCTTTGGAGCGACATGTCAGAACGATGATCAAGGCGGTTCAACGCTTACATCGCCGCGACGACACAGAGTTGCAAAGAGGACAGCAAGGCTTGTCCTTGGCCGCATAAAAAGCCCTCCTTCGGGAGGGCTTTTTCTTTTGCACCCCAAAAGGGCAATTACAGCGTTTTACCCTTTTAGGTGGCTGTCATACTCTTTGTTCATTGTCAGCGCTTGCTGGCTATAACGGTAGCTGGCCCAAAACAGCAATAACCTAACCCCTCGGGAGGAAACCCCTCCTGGGTTCTCTCCCACAAACAAAGGAGAGAAGCATGAGCCTAGACAAGTTAAGTCGGCTGGTGGACCAACAACGAAAGACCCAGGATGAAATCGACAATGAAATCATTCTGGCCGTCAAAGAGGTGTTGGCTACAAACTCAGTCGGTTTAGCCCGTGAGCTTGTTGGGGGTGTCCCGCAAGATCATCCATTCCATCCGTTTTTACTCGCTATAGCTAAGCAGCTTGACCCGAGATAACTAAGTAACCCAACCGGGTACACCAAGGCCCGGTCGGCTTTGGTGTACCTCCAACCAATTTTGGAGGCACTATGTCTAATTCAAATTTCGGCTTTCTAGCTCTGGCCTTGCGCCAACGCCTGATCAAACGCTGGTCACTGATGCACTCTGTTCAACCGGAGTCTGTGTTGGAACACAGCGCTGTTGTTACCCTGCTTTCCTACCTGGCTGGCAATATTGCCATTCAGCAAGGGAAGTCGGTGGATCTGGCAGTCATGCTTGCTCATGCTTCGTTGCATGATGCAGCCGAGGTTCTCTGTTCGGATGTTGTAACACCGGTCAAGAAAGCAAACGCTGTTTTGCAGCGTGAGTTTGAACGACTGGAAAAGGCCGCAGAGGACAAACTCATCCAGACTCTTCCCGAAGAACTCCAGGATGCAGTCGCCATAGCCTTCGCTCCCGGTGGCTATGAACAATCACTGGTTAAGGCCTGTGATACCTACTCCGCTTACATCAAGTGCAAACTTGAGGTGGCCGCAGGTAATGGCCTTGAGTTCCAGGATGCTCTCAGCAAAATGGAACGTGTTGTTGCTCAGGTGAAATCGGACTTCCCGGAAATCGACGCTCTGGACAAATGGTTTGGTAACGGACTCGGCCATTCAGTAGATAAACTGCTGGCAGGGGGTAACGATGACTAATCCAATCCCTGGCGACATCAAGATTAAGGACTTTGGCCGCGACCGGAAATTCCGTTCGGTTGATGAGCTTCAAAGCACTTTGTCAGAACAGTACAAAGGTCAGCATGTCAGCATCGTTTACCCTGCAAAGCCCAGCGGTTTACTCCGCACGGTTTTTGTCAGTGTCGATGATGCTGGTGGCGTGAATCGAACCTATGGGGACCAGTCTCCTGTCGATTTTTCTGCCATCAAAGATGACCTGTATGTACCAAGTGACCTGTAGGAGAGCACTAGCTATGGTGGTGATCATCGTAAACACAGGACACTATGAGTTTATCGGCCTTGGTGAGACCCACGGACAAGCCACAGAAGGGCTTTTGAAACGCTGGGACGAACACTGCGAACGTAATCCGGATGCTGAGTCTGGTTACATGCAGGAGCTGATAGAAGAAGGAAGCGCACAAGTTGTCGAGATGGAGCCCGGCTCCGCCGTAATTTACGGACTTGACGGCTAAGCCTTCTCAACTAACCCACTCGGGCGCATCATCCCGAGAGGGTGTGGTGCGTCCTAACCAAAAGGAATGCACTATGTCTAACTTTGAACAAGCTCTGGAGCGTACTGACGGTAAAACACTGATTCTCAGCAATGGGAGTAAGTGGGCAGGCCAAGACCCGGACAGCATTCAGACTTTACTGGATGTCCTGGGTGACAACGTTCTTGACCCGATGTTTGAGCAGTATCACTGTTATCGCCCATACCCGTTTGAACCAATGGTGAGGACGGGGCGAAATGGCGAAATGTTCCAGCCTTGGCTTGGGGCAGCCTGCTTCTTTGGGAACTTCCTGACCGTCTCTCATGTTTTCAACATCATCACGAAAGATGACGGTGTTGTTGAGGCCTTAACAGAGGCGATCCGGAAGAATATGGCGACTGAACAGTACCAGCAGAATGCCTATGAGCGTTATGCCGGTTGGTTCTACGCTGAAACCAGCGAAGGGTTAAGGCTAGTCTCTCCAAGTGAGGCTGCCGACATCCGAGCTGGCGCAGTTTCAAAGCTGCGTTACCCAAGAAACTTCGAGGTTATGAAAACTGCGGTTCTCAAAGGTCCTCGATTTGATACTGAATTAAGCCGCAAGGCTTCTTAACCCAAACATTAACCCCACGGGGGACATCGGTCCCTGAGGGGATGGTGTCTCCCTCTGAAATTAAGGAGATACCAATGATTAAACAGCATTTTCAAAACGAACTGGTTAAGTGTGGATACCCGGATGATCTGACGATTGAGTACAGTCTCGGATACTGCCAGGGGGATGGCGTAGCCTTCTACGGGGATTTGAGCGTTGATGACGTCAAAGCTCTCATGAATCGCCTATTCAGCACTGAGCCCGGCCAAGTGGATGCTGTCAGCCGCGTGAAGAACCTGATGGCACAGAAAGACATTGAGAATATGCTTTCTGTCCTCCGCGAATATGGTTCCTGTGACCTGTCCATTACTCGGAATAGTCACGGGCATCACTACAGCCATTGGAACTGCATGAACATCGACGACAACGTGGACTTCACAGGGATCTTCCCTGATGATGATTCCATGATTGGCACCGGCATTGAAGGGATTAACCAGGATATGGTCGAGCGCTGGCAAGACCTCTGGGAACGCTTTGTGCTGGAGCTGGCGGATGATGTAAAAAGTCTTTCCAAGAAGCTCGAAGCGGACGGGTACTCGCTGATCGAGGCCTCTCCATGCGAAGATGAAGTGGTTTGGGAACGGGCCACTGAAAACTACCTGGTGCGTGTTACTGAACTCCCTGAGCGGGATTTCGATATGGGCCACTGGGATGACGAAGTAAGAGACCAAACAATTTGTTCTATCCTGGAAGGGAAAGAGCGAGTGCTTGGCCTACGTGTTGAGGTACTCTCTCGTGAAAACGAGATTGTCCTGGGTGAAGAGAGTCTGCACGGCTTGACCGTTGCCAGTGATGACAAGAGCTACGCTGGCTACAGACGAGAACTTCTCCGGGGCGCTATCCAGCAAACCAGGGACTTTTTCTCTCGCCACCTCAAAGCGGCATAACAAGGCAGGGGGAAACCCCTGCTTTACTTCCCAAGTCTTCTTACTCATGGTTAAGCCATCAGTAAGCAGATTTTGTCCTCCCTGAGGGCGAAAGCGTGCGATAGCTGGTCGCCAAAAACAAACAGCAAATTAACGTTAATTTATTAATCCCTGCGGGAGTCTATCTCCTGCTGGAGATACCTCCCGTTATTTCTGGAGGTATCCATGAACAAATTCCAAGACTTTAAGTTGGTTTATCGTCAAGGTGGTCGTCGCTTAGAGCGTGTCTTTAAGGACACTCTTTACGCGAATGTGAATCGTGTCGCTGACTCGTTTCCTCCGACCGTTCTTTGGCGCATTCAGCCAGCGTAAAACTCGGAACCTTAAAGCTCGGCTTTGGCCGTGACCTTTCAATAACCCATGCGGGTACACTTCCCCGCACGGGGTAGGTGTACCCATTAACTTTGGAGTACACCTTATGAACCAAGTAGCTAAATTGGACCTCGCCCAAATCCGTCAACAAGCCATCAATGATGGTCTGCTGGTGGACCAATCTTCCATCGGTAAACAAGCTGGTTTCCTGACCAATGTGGCAGTGACCCCGGCAATTGTCGATGGAGTATTTGGTGCAGATGGTAAGCACTCGGTAGAAGACTTCCTTTTCATGTTTTTGCAGCTTTGTGTTGCTCAAACAAAGGTCGCTTTTACCGACAACAAGAATTGGGGAAAGATTCGTCTTTATTACCCCATGCCCACTGTAGATGGCTTTTTCAAACCCACTGAGGTTGTGATTAAGTCAGATCCTGTAACCGCAGATGTCACAATCATGATGGCCTCGGAAGATGGCACTCATTTGTGCTTGTGATATTCACAAAATTCGCCTCCGTTTCGGGGGCGACCTTTTTAAACCCCTCGCCGGGGAGTTCTCCCCGGCTGGGGAGCCTCCTTGGCACATTCTCCCGGTGTCGGGGTTTCCTTAAAACCCTGGCGACGGGGGTTTAAGGAAGCCTCGATGCTGGGGTTCACGCTAAGGAGAAAACCTATGTCTTACTACAAAGCTGACACCGTTCGTGAAGCTGCAAACGGAAACTGGCTATTCATCCTGGCGGCCCTAGCGCCCCATCTTGAACCAGCTCTCCGTAAACCTGGTCGTCATGTTTCTTGTCCTATCCACGGCGGGAAAGATGGCTTCCGACTGTTCAAGGATGCCCACCTGACTGGTGGCGGCGTATGCAATACATGCGGTGCCAATCATGATGGTTTTGAGCTGCTGATGTGGCTCAATAACTGGGACTTTAAACAGTGCCTGAGCGAGGTTGGTGATTATCTGGGCGTTGAGAAAGAGCAACCCCAGTATCAACAAGCCGCTGCACCGACACGAGCTCCTGTCCAGGCCAAAGCGCCTGTTCAGCAAGAGCCTATGAAGGTGAATAACAAGGTTCTCGATTCCAAGAATCGTAAAAAATCCATTGCCGGTACTCTGATTGCCCACGGTAAAGCTCCTTATGAGCATAACGAAGACAACGAGCTCAGCTACTTTGCCTTCATCCGTGACAAGAGCGGTTTGGAACGCACCATCTGGGGCGTGGATCTTGAAAGAGCCATTGGTGAAAGTGAAGCCAAGTATGGGGATGAGATCGTCATGACAAACCTCGGGCGCGAGCCTGTAACTGTCGTCGTTGAAGTTAAGGACGAGCAGGGGAATGTTGTGAGAGAACAACCTATGCAAACGCATCGCAACACCTGGCTGGTGGAACGTCGCGGCGCTACGGTAACGCAGTTCCGCGCTCGCTCGAACGGTGGTGTTGAGCCGGTGAGTCACCATGTTGAGTCGGCCCCTGTGGTCAACCGCACGGTAGAAGCTCCGGCACCGCAAGTACAACATGCGGCCACACAACCGGAAGAGCAAAGCAGCGAAAACAAGCCGAAAGTTGTTCCGATGTTTCGTGAACAACCTAAGCCTTGGCTGCTTGAGCTCCAAGAAGAAATGGAGAAGAGAATGGAGCGCGAACGCGCTTACAGTGCTCGTCTCCGTGAGAAAATCGAGAAGGTATGGAACGAGTGTTTGCCGTTCTCCAGTCATGTGACTGAGCCAATGCGTCTGTACTTCAAAAACCGCGAGCTTCTGTTCAAGGTTGATGAAGTAGAAAAAACAGACTGTCTGCGGTTCAATCCGGCTATGGCCTACTACGACGAAGATGGCAATGAAGTTGGGAAATTCCCGGCTATCGTCTGCGCTATCCGAGATGTGGAAGGCAACCTGGTAACGCTCCACCGCACCTATCTCACCCAAAACGGTAAAAAAGCCAAGGTCGGCAACGCCAAGAAGATGATGCCCATTCCTGACGGTTTGGATGTCAATGGCGCGGCCATCCGCCTCGGTGAACCGACTGAGGGTATCCTGGGTGTTGCAGAAGGGCTGGAAACAGCCCTGTCAGCTTATCGAGTCACTCAAATCCCGGTTTGGTCAACGGTCAATGCGACCCTGATGGAGTCCTTCGAGGTTCCAGAAGGTGTTCACACCGTACTGATCTGGGCTGACAAAGATAAGTCTGTGACTGGTGAGAAGTCAGCGAACGTGCTGAAAGCCAAGCTGGAGAAGCGCGGCATTCGTGTGTACGTCCTGCTGCCTAAACTCCCGATCCCGCCCAGAGCGAAAGGGATTGACTGGAACGATGTCCTGATGAGTCAGGGAAGCCTCGGTTTCCCGAATGCTCGCTACCTGCGCGATTTCATTGCGAGAAGGAGAGCTGAGTATGGCCGTCATTGATGTCTCGAAGGTTGATACAACGCCTGGTAACGACGCGGTGTGCCCCTTTTCTCCCCCTGAGGGGTGGGAGGGGGACTCTGCGGCCTACGTTGAGCTTATGCGGTCTCGGTATCGTCATCTGATGCACGGCCAGAGAATGATGGTGACAGCCTCCTTCGCAAGAAGGGAGCCTATCCAAGTTACTGGCCCGTTTGCTGATGAAGCGACGAAGATCATTAACTCAATGAAGATGAACAAGGCGAAGCCAACAGCTTTGTCTGCCTAAAACTTTAACCCTGAGGGGGTGTTCATGCCCTCTCGGGCATGATTCGCCTCCTCTTCAACTATGGAGGTAATCATGAAAAAGTTTTTGCGTATTAAGACGTGGTTTGTGCGTCTTTTCTCTCCTGACAAGAAGACTCTGGGAGCTATCGGTGAAGACCTGCGTAAGGTCGCCGTAACAGCCATCGGTGTCGGTATTGTAGGATTGGCTGTATCTGGGGACACTATAACCGTCAAAGAAGCCGGTTTGGTGTTGGTCATTGGGGTTATCCTGTGGATCTATGGTATAATCTTAACCAAGGTCAGCAATTCCTAAGGGGGTCAAATGGACGCTTTCACATTAGGCATGTTGGGGTTGCTCATTTTTTTCACTGTCGTCACTGGCGGCAGTCTGTATCTCTACCATGAGAAACAGAAGGAAAAAAAGCATCACAACGCCTAAAGAGTAACTGCGATAATGAACGTAAAGGCCAGCAATAGCTGGCCTTTTTTTATACTTGCAGTTTGAAGTGTTACATGTCACGATGAAGTTGGTGTGACATGTAACGGTAAAGGTGTTTTTTTGAAAGTATCCAATGAAGATGCTCAGGCTACGGCGATCTATCTCCTCAGAGCTGCTTCGCGCCCAGCTTTCTGGCGTGACGTCCCATTCGATAAGAAACTTGAAGCCGTGGACAGCCTGAACAGCATGGGGCGATCACCATCAGAACTCACTGAATGGATTAATAAATATCTGACAGCAGAGCAAATCAATAAACTCGGGACATCAATTAGGCAACGTCGCAGAAGGGGATATGGTGTTGGTAAAAGCATAACTATAAGCGATAAAGCCCACAGGATTTTGAAGCGGTTGGCAGAAGTCGATGGTTGCAATTTGTCAGAAGTGATAGAGAAACGCCTAGCCCGAGCTTATAAAAATACTTGGGACCACAAATAGAGTGGCACTAGGGGTTGCATTTTTAAAACCCGTGGTAGCATCTAAATGAACCCTAACGAATAGGGGTGCTGGCGGCGATGCCGACCATTATCCCGATAATGGAGAAATAGACCATGATGACACTGACTACTGTCTCGAAGAAAACTTCTAATAATTCAGCCCTTGTATTCTGGCGCGTTGGTACAAAACGGAAAGGCATCCTTGATGTTCGTATTGATTTTGACAACGAGGAGGCAGATCTTTTGGCTGAGCTCGTAGCCATTCGCTATCTGGCGCTGGACAAACAGGTTTTTTGCAGAGAGCCAGGTGCTGGTGCTGGTTACAAGCTGGTGGTATCCAAAGGTGCGATTAAAAAGCTGGCGCTGGGCAAATCCACCAAGGAGTTTGCATTCAAGTTTGCGGCTTGCCTCACTGGACGTTTAAAGGGCGCTACTATTGAAGTTTCGCAGAGCATGGAGTTTATGGATGAGCCGGGTGAGGGCAACGTTGAGCTCCTCGATGTGGACAAGCAAGCCTATACTCAAACCCATGACGAAATCTCTACACCGGCCATTGGTCCCGTCCTTGTTACTCAACATGCCATCGATCAGTATCAGGCCCGGATAACCTCTGGAGACCCTAAAAAACCGTGGGCCTCACTCGTTGGTCGCCTCCAGCATCCAGAGTTACAGGTTCAACCCTTTGACGAGAAAGTGGCTCGCCATAAAGCCAGAAAGTATGGCCGCGTAGATAACGTGGAAGTCTGGGGCCATAGAGATTCCAAGTTCAAGTACCTGATGGTGATCAACGACGACAACCAAAAACGTGTTCTTGTCACAGTGTTTGAGCGAAATGAGTAACCTGCTTCTCATTTGTTCTGAATACACAACCTCTCCAAATCACGTATTCATACCCTAAAAGGGCAAAAACGCAGTCGTTGATAACGACTCTCCCACCTGAAAATAGCTCCAGCATAAAAACTGGAGCTGTAAATGAGATCGAGACCTTCCCTTTTACTGATGCGAAACCTGCGGTCATTGGCCGTTGTGGTGCTCGCAACTTTGCCATGCGTTGCTTTTGCACAATGGCGGGTTGTAGCCGTGAGCACCGAAGTAGACAAAATGCGCTTCAACACCATCATAGACGCGCATTCCTTCATGAAGAATTATCGCTCTGGTGAGGAGCAAGGGAAGGGAACGCCAGTTGGGGATGCGCTTTATCCGGTTGCCAGTTATGGTGATGGCCGTTATGTCTCCAGGATCTGTTTTAAGTATCTAGGTGCTACTGGCGATTATGACCCCACTACCTGCACTGGCGACCCAGCTACGGTCTACTGGCGCTCAACCTATGTTCTGCCGGGTGAGATGGATAAAACACCGTTCCTGGACAGGGATCTCGGCTTACCAACAACGACCATGTGTGTAGGGAACCCTATCCATCTTGGCACCGGCAACAAGTTCCAGGCTGAACTGGATTATCAAAGCGGAGGCTCCGACCCTTTCACATTCACCAGATACTACAATAGCCACCTTCCTGATGAAGAGCTCGGCGGCTGGCGGCATACCTACTCGCGGAGCGTCGAGGTCAACGCCTCGAAGTACGGTGAGAACATGGTTGTCCTGCACCGGCCAGAAGGGCAACAACTCGCGTTCTACAACTCGTCCTCTGTCTGGGTGCCAACATGGAAAACCGATGATACCTTGACGAAGGATGCTACCGGCTGGCGTTACACTCAATCTGACGGGGTAGTCGAGGCCTATGATGAAACCGGACGACTGACCGGCATCGAGAAGCCCAACGGCAATCACATCACCCTGAGCTATCTGAACGGAGAGCTATCCTCGATCACTGACGGCTTTGGCCGCAACATCCAGTTCCAGCATCAAGATGGCCGCATGGTCAGTGTCACCGATCCTGCTGGTGGCAGTATTCAGTACCAGTACAACAGCGCTGGCAAGCTGGCGGAAGTGATCTACCAGGACAATACGAGCCGCAGCTATCTCTACGATGACCCGAATGCACCGGGTTTGCTCTCTGGGCTGGTGGACGAGAACGGCAACCGTTTCGCCACATGGGGATATGATGCTCAGGGGATGGCAGTTCTAAGTGAACACGCCGGGGGCGCAGAGAAGACTCAGGTAAGCTACAACGCTGACGGAAGCGTCTCTGTCACCAACGCCCTCGGCCACGTTCAGCGATATACCTACAGCCGTCACAACGGGATGCTCAAGCCTGATGTTGTTGAGGGTGCGCCGTGTACCGGCTTTGTGGGAGGCAAGGAAACCTACGTCTACGACAGCAAAGGCCTCGTCTCCAGCATTACAGATCGTGCTGGACAGAAGCGCACGTTCACCCATAACGACCGGGGATTGGAAACCACCCAGATAGACCAGGATGGGGGCAAGGTTACGACCGACTGGCTTCCTTCCAAGTCGCTCCCTGCAAAAATCACGGAACCAACCAGGATCACTGAGCTTACCTACGACACTCATCTCCGGGTGATAAGCCGCAAGGTCACAGATCGCAGCTCGGGCGCTTCCCGGACATGGACCTACACCTATGCCCCTGTTGGTACAGGAAAGCCGAGCCTGTTGGCCTCGGTTGATGGTCCGCGCACCGACGTCAGCGATGTTACGACATTTGACTACGATGACCAGGGCAACCTGATCCGGACAACAAACGCGCTGGGGCAGGTGATGCAGTTTGGTGACTACGACGCGAACGGTCGCGCCGGGACCATTCAGGGCGTCAACGGTGTAACCCAAACCCTCACCTATGACGCCAGAGGAAGACTTGTCAGCTCCACTGGACCAGAAGGAACCACGGCCTACAACTATGATGCTGTGGGCCTCCTGAGCTCGCTGACTAAGCCAAATGGTGCAACCGTCAGCTATGAGTACGACGCTGCACATCGGCTGGTGGCGGAAACAGATGCACAGGGCAACCGGCGCGAGCTTGAGCTCAATGACCTCGGGAACCCAGTAGAAGAGCGACTGCTCGATGCGCTGGGCCAGACCCGTTGGATAGAGCGCCGGATCTTCAACGAAATCGGCTGGCTCTCCAGTGTCTCCGACGCCTATAGCAATCAGTCATCGTTTTCCTACGATGTGGTGGCAAACCTGATACAGGAGACCAGTCCCTCTGGTAACACACACTCCTACAAGTACGACGGCTTCCATCACCGGACACAAACGACCGATCCACTCGGGAAGGTCACGCAGGTGCTCTACAAGGATACCGGCGATGTTTACCGTGTCTCCGACCCTCGTTCGCGCCTGACCTACTACAGCTACAACGGCTTTGGCGAAGTGACTCAGGTCCGGAGCCCGGACACCGGCACCACCGACATTACCTATGACGAAGCCGGTAACGTGGCAACGCGCAAGACGGCCAAGGGACAAACCACAAGCTACAGCTACGACGCGCTGAACCGGATCATCGAGGCATCCAGCGGTGTCGCTGGCGAATCGCCAATTCTGTACGGGTACGACGAAGCAACCTCACCATACGGCATGGGCCGCTTGACCTCAGTCGATGATGGCAACGGTGTCCGGAGATATGGCTATACACCCGAAGGATGGTTGGCTTACGAGACCTGGGAAACCCACGGGCAGAGCCTTACTACCCAGTACCAATACGATGGTGCAGGCCTCATCACGAAGATCACGTATCCCAGTGGTCGTGAGGTTTCCTACACCCGTGATTTAGCCGGTGACGTCATCGAGGTGGCAACGACACAAGCAGGCACCACAACAAGCCTGGCAAGCCAGATCGAGCGAGCGCCCTTTGGCCCCGTCACCAGTATGGTCAGATGGAACGGCATTTCAGAAAGTCGCTCTTTGGATCTCAATTACCGAGTCACCGGCATCGACGCTACTAGAGTGCATTCGCTGGTCTATCGGTACACGCCAGACTCGTTGATTTCAGCCATAGACGACAATCTGGGGTCGTCTCAGAAAACGGAATCTATGGTCACTCCCGTTTTTGCAACACCGATTTTGACGATAAGTTGGCTTGCTTGAATCTATCCGGCGTCTGAATGGGATTTTATTCCCGCGCCTCGATGAGTTCCGCGCCTGATGAACCTCCAGAAAATATACGGCTTCAGCGAGCCTTTCCGTTTTACAGGTTCCTCAACAGGCCGGTGGGCCGTTTGTATCATCAATATCAGTATTCGCAAAACCAGATGAATGATTGTTTAAACTGGTGTATTTCTGCCTTTATGCTTCGTAAGTTTGCTGTCGCGCCGTCAGTGCCCAGGCTATTCTGGCCAGCTTGTTTGCCAGAGCACAGGTGACGACAAAGTTGCTTTTCCGACACAACAACTCCCTGACCCAGTCGGCCAACTTGCCAGACTGGTGTTCCAGTTTTTGTATGAATACCCTGGCACACTGAACCAACAAAGTTCGGATCTTTTTGTTGCCCCGCTTGCTAATCCCTAACAATGTCGTCCGACCTCCCGTGCTGTACTGTCGGGGTACCAGCCCTGTTGCCGCCGCAAAGTCACGGCTGCTGGCGTACTGCTTCCCGTCGCCAATCTCAGTTGAAATAGTACTGGCAGTCAGCGTTCCAACGCAGGGAATACTCAGCAAGCGCTGTCCAACCTCATCTTCGTCCAACTTTCGTTTCAACTGAGATTCCAGATCTTTAATCTGCTCAACAAGATAGTGATAATGCTGTTGTAATTTCAGCAGTAACTGGCTGAGATAAAGAGGCAAACTACTGTCCTCAAGAAGGGTACTCAGTCGACTAATAACGGCAGCACCTCGCGGAACGCTGATACCAAATTCCAGCAGAAAAGCATGCATCTGATTAGTTGTTTTCACCTTATCCTGAACCAGGGATTCACGGACACGATGCAGAGCTCGCATTGCCTGCTGAGATTCGGTTCTGGGCTGCACGAAACGCATAGATGGACGTGATGCTGCTTCACAGATAGCTTCAGCATCAACGAAGTCATTTTTGTTGCTTTTAACGAATGGGCGGACAAATTGCGGTGATATCAGCTTTGGAAAATGCCCTAACTCTGCCAGCTTGCGTGCCATAAAGTGAGAACCGCCACAGGCTTCCATCGCGATGGTTGTTGCTGGGCATGTCACCAGAAATTCGATTAGCTTTGGTCGGGTGAATTTTTTACGGTAAACGGCCTTCCCACGATGATCCTGACAATGAATATGGAAAGAGTTCTTACCCAGATCGATACCAATAAGCGCAATGTTTTCCATGATGGTTCTCCGAATGAAAGCCTGTCCTCAGCATAGTACTGGGAAGGAGGGAGTGACCATCTCATTAAATAAAGCACGCTAAGCCGGTGGCAGCGGTCGCAATGGCCTAAACTTCCCCGCACCGACCTTGGCGCTGCTGCGCCATAGGTAATCGCCGGTCAGGTTGATGTGCTCCCACCCCAGCGGCGACAGATATTGCAACAATGTGTCGTCCAGCGCCGTGCCGTTGCCACGCAAAGCACTGGTGGCACGCTCCAGATATACCGTGTTCCACAACACGATGGCCGCCGTCACCAGATTGAGGCCGCTGGCCCGGTAGCGCTGCTGCTCAAAACTGCGGTCGCGGATTTCACCCAATCGGTAGAAGAAGACCGCCCTGGCCAGCGCGTTGCGCGCCTCGCCCTTATTCAGCCCCGCATGGACGCGGCGGCGCAGCTCCACGCTTTGCAGCCAATCCAAAATGAACAGCGTGCGCTCGATGCGCCCCAGCTCGCGCAACGCCACGGCCAAGCCGTTCTGGCGCGGGTAGCTGCCGAGTTTGCGCAGCATCAGCGAAGCCGTTACCGTGCCTTGCTTGATGGAGGTGGCCAGCCGCAGAATTTCATCCCAATGGGCGCGTATTTGCTTGATGTTCAGCCTGTCGCTGCTAATCATCGGCTTGAGCGCGTCATAGGCGGCATCGCCCTTGGGGATGAATAGCTTGGTTTCGCCCAAGTCACGGATACGCGGCGCGAAGCGAAATCCCAGCAAATGCATCAAGCCAAACACGTGATCGGTGAAGCCTGCCGTGTCGGTGTAGTGTTCCTCGATGCGCAAGTCCGACTCGTGGTACAGCAGGCCATCAAGCACGTAAGTTGAATCACGAATGCCCACGTTGACCACCTTGGCACTGAAGGGCGCGTACTGGTCGGAGATATGGGTGTAGAAAGTCCGTCCTGGACTGCTTCCATACTTCGGGTTGATATGACCAGTGCTTTCTGCTTTGCTGCCGGTTCTGAAGTTCTGGCCGTCCGACGATGACGTGGTGCCGTCACCCCAGTTGCCGGCGAAGGGTTGCCGAAACTGCGCATTCACCAGCTCGGCCAGCGCCGTCGAATAGGTTTCATCGCGGATGTGCCAGGCTTGCAGCCAAGACAGCTTGGCGTAGGTGGTGCCAGGGCAGGACTCGGCCATTTTGGTCAGACCCAGGTTGATCGCGTCGGCCAGGATCGTCGTCAACAGCAAGGTTTTGTCCTTGGCCGTGTCGCTGGTCTTCAGGTGTGTGAAGTGGCGGGTGAAGCCCGTCCATTCATCGACCTCCATCAGCAACTCGGTGATTTTGAGGTGCGGCAGCAGCATAGCTGTCTGGTCGATCATGGCTTGCGCGGCGTCTGGTACTGCCGCGTCCAGCGGCGTGATCTTCAGGCCTGACGCGGTGGTGATGATGGCATCCGGTAAGTCGTTGGCCGCAGCCATGCGGTTGACTGTGGCGAGTTGCGCCTCCAACAATTCCAACCGGTCATGCAGGTATTGGTCGCAGTCGGTGGCCACTGCCAGCGGCAATTCGCTGGCCAGCTTCAAAGTGGCGAACTTCTCGACCGGCACCAGGTATTCGTCGAAGTCCTTGAACTGGCGAGAACCCTGCACCCAGACATCACCGGAGCGCAGCGCGTTCTTCAGCTCCGACAGGGCGCATAACTCGTAGTAACGCCGGTCGATGCCGTCGTCGGTCAGAACCAGCTTTGCCCAGCGCGGCTTGATGAATGCGGTTGGCGCATCGGCGGGCACCTTGCGCGCGCTGTCGCTGTTCATGCCGCGCAGCATGTCGATGGCATCGAGCACACCCTTGGCGGCGGGCGCAGCCCGCAATTTGAGCACGCCCAGGAACTGCGGCGCGTAGCGGCGTAGCGTGGCATAGCTTTCACCGATGTGGTGCAGGAAATCAAAGTCGGCAGGCCGCGCCAATGTTTGCGCTTCGGTGACGCTGGCGGCGAAGGTGTCCCAGGGCATAACGGCCTCGATGGCGGCGAACGGATCGCTGCCGCTTTGCTTGGCCTCAATCAACGCTTGACCGATGCGCCCATACATCCGCACCTTGTCGTTGATCGCCTTGCCGGAAGCCTGGAACTGCTGCTGATGCTTGTTCTTGGCCGCGTTGAACAGCTTGCCGATGATGCGATCGTGAAGGTCGATGATTTCATCGGTGACGGTGGCCATGCCTTCGATGGCCAGCGCTACCAGCGTGGCATAGCGTCGTTGCACCTCGAACTTTGCCAGATCAGCAGGCGTCATCTGGCCACCTTCACGAGCGATTTTGAGCAGGCGGTTCTGGTGAACCTGCCGCTCGATGCCTGCGGGCAGATCAAGTGCTTGCCAGGATTTCAGGCGCTCAATATGTTCGAGCATGTGGCGAGAGTTCGGTTTGGCAGGCGACTGGCGCAGCCATGCCAGCCACGTCACTTTACTGCCGTCCTTGCGCTTGAGAAGTTCGTCCAGGCGCTGACGGTGGGGTGATAACAAAGAATCGGTCAGCGCCGCGTAAATGCGTCGGTTGGCACGGGTGATGGCCTCGGCGCTTGCGCGCTCGATGGCATTCATGGCGGGCAGGATAATGCTCTGCCGCCGCAGATTCTCGACAAGTGCGCTCGCCAGCACGATGCCTTTGTCGGTCTGCAAGGCCAGCTCGGTCAATGTATGCACGGCTTGCCGATAGTGGCTCATGGTGAAGGGCTTGAACCCAAAAACCGTTTGCAGCTCGACCAAGTGCTCCCGCCGTGTCTGTTCGCGCTGGCCGTACTCGCTCCAACTTTCCACTGGCATCTTGAGTTGCGCGGCCACCATGCGCAACAGGGGCGGAAACGGAGGCTCATCGACGCCCAAAAAGGTGCCAGGGAATCGCAAGTAGCAAAGCTGCACAGCGAAGCCCAATCGATTCGCGGCGCCGCGACGCTGACGGATCACCGACAGGTCGGTTTCGTTGAACGTGTAGTGCCGTATCAGTTCGTCTTTGGCATCTGGCAGTGCCAGCAGGCTTTCGCGCTCGGTGGCGGACAGGATTGAGCGGCGTGGCATGGTCAGTCTTCCCGCAGGTACTGGTACAAGGTTTCGCGGCTGATGCCGAAGTCACGGGCCACCAAGGTTTTTTGGTCGCCTGCCGCAACTCGCCGTTTCAACTCGGCAATTTGTTCGCTGTTCAGCGATTTCTTTCGTCCCCGGTAGGCACCGCGCTGCTTGGCCAGCACGATTCCCTCGCGCTGACGTTCGCGGATCAGGGCGCGCTCGAACTCAGCGAAGGCTCCCATGACCGACAGCATCAGATTGGCCATCGGTGAGTCCTCGCCGGTGAACTTCAGCCCTTCTTTGACGAACTCCATGCGCACGCCCCGTTGTGTCAGCCCTTGGACGATGCGGCGCAGGTCATCAAGGTTGCGTGCCAGCCTGTCCATGCTATGCACCACCACGGTGTCGCCCTCGCGGACGAAGGCCAGCAGCCTTTCCAGCTCGGGACGCTGGGTGTCCTTGCCAGAAGCCTTGTCGGTGAACACCCGCGCCACCTGAACACCCTCCAATTGCCGTTCCGGGTTCTGGTCGAAGCTGCTGACGCGGACATAGCCGATGCGTTGACCTTGCAAGATGCCTCCAAAGGCAAAAGTGTCAGGATGAAATCTATTACCTTTGACGGAATATGTCAATCAATAGGAAATTTAACTCTATTCTGACATCGTTTGTCGTTTTCAGAAGACGGCTGCACTGAACGTCAGAAGCCGACTGCACTATAGCAGCGGAGGGGTTGGATCCATCAGGCAACGACGGGCTGCTGCCGGCCATCAGCGGACGCAGGGAGGACTTTCCGCAACCGGCCGTTCGATGCGGCACCGATGGCCTTCGCGCAGGGGTAGTGAATCCGCCAGGATTGACTTGCGCTGCCCTACCTCTCACTAGTGAGGGGCGGCAGCGCATCAAGCGGTGAGCGCACTCCGGCACCGCCAACTTTCAGCACATGCGTGTAAATCATCGTCGTAGAGACGTCGGAATGGCCGAGCAGATCCTGCACGGTTCGAATGTCGTAACCGCTGCGGAGCAAGGCCGTCGCGAACGAGTGGCGGAGGGTGTGCGGTGTGGCGGGCTTCGTGATGCCTGCTTGTTCTACGGCACGTTTGAAGGCGCGCTGAAAGGTCTGGTCATACATGTGATGGCGACGCACGACACCGCTCCGTGGATCGGTCGAATGCGTGTGCTGCGCAAAAACCCAGAACCACGGCCAGGAATGCCCGGCGCGCGGATACTTCCGCTCAAGGGCGTCGGGAAGCGCAACGCCGCTGCGGCCCTCGGCCTGGTCCTTCAGCCACCATGCCCGTGCACGCGACAGCTGCTCGCGCAGGCTGGGTGCCAAGCTCTCGGGTAACATCAAGGCCCGATCCTTGGAGCCCTTGCCCTCCCGCACGATGATCGTGCCGTGATCGAAATCCAGATCCTTGACCCGCAGTTGCAAACCCTCACTGATCCGCATGCCCGTTCCATACAGAAGCTGGGCGAACAAACGATGCTCGCCTTCCAGAAAACCGAGGATGCGAACCACTTCATCCGGGGTCAGCACCACCGGCAAGCGCCGCGACGGCCGAGGTCTTCCGATCTCCTGAAGCCAGGGCAGATCCGTGCACAGCACCTTGCCGTAGAAGAACAGCAAGGCCGCCAATGCCTGACGATGCGTGGAGACCGAAACCTTGCGCTCGTTCGCCAGCCAGGACAGAAATGCCTCGACTTCGCTGCTGCCCAAGGTTGCCGGGTGACGCACACCGTGGAAACGGATGAAGGCACGAACCCAGTGGACATAAGCCTGTTCGGTTGGTAAGCTGTAATGCAAGTAGCGTATGCGCTCACGCAACTGGTCCAGAACCTTGACCGAACGCAGCGGTGGTAACGGCGCAGTGGCGGTTTTCATGGCTTGTTATGACTGTTTTTTTGTACAGTCTATGCCTCGGGCATCCAAGCAGCAAGCGCGTTACGCCGTGGGTCGATGTTTGATGTTATGGAGCAGCAACGATGTTACGCAGCAGGGCAGTCGCCCTAAAACAAAGTTAGATGCACTAAGCACATAATTGCTCACAGCCAAACTATCAGGTCAAGTCTGGTTTTATTATTTTTAAGCGTGCATAATAAGCCCTACACAAATTGGGAGATATATCATGAAAGGCTGGCTTTTTCTTGTTATCGCAATAGTTGGCGAAGTAATCGCAACATCCGCATTAAAATCTAGCGAGGGCTTTACTAAGCTTGCCCCTTCCGCCGTTGTCATAATCGGTTATGGCATCGCATTTTATTTTCTTTCTCTGGTTATGAAATCCATCCCTGTCGGTGTTGCTTATGCACTCTGGTCGGGACTCGGCGTCGTCATAATTACAGCCATTGCCTGGTTGCTTCATGGGCAAAAGCTTGATGCGTGGGGCTTTGTAGGTATGGGGCTCATAGTTAGTGGTGTAGTAGTTTTAAACTTGCTTTCCAAAGCAAGTGCCCACTAATAAACTCAGTCATCTAATCGGGTAGCCGGAGGTATCTAACCTCCAGCCCCCACACCACCCTGCATGCGGCTCCGCACAGGGCGGTTCATTTAGAACCCTTAACTAAACTTTCTGGTTAGGATAATGAACTGCGATCCATCCATCTCTTAGTGAATATAATCCTGCTTTCTTCAGATACTCATTACTCAGTGCTTGCTGTATCCCCGGTGTTTTAGAGCTACGCCAAGGGCCTTTACTTGTGATACCACAAGCAACAGCGGCTTGGATCCTGACGCCACGCTTAAGTAAATTTTGCACCTTAGTCCGTGGTTTTCGCCACTGACGCCAGTAGCACATACGTATGCGACGACGGATCCAATGGTCTAAATCGACACATCCTTGGTAAGCATTGGCTATGCCAAAGTAGTTGATCCAGCCTTGCATGTACTGCCGCACTTTAAACAATTGATATCCCATACTAACTCCCCAATTTCGGTTCGTCAGTCGTCTCATCTTTTGTTTGAAAATGCGTAATGTTTTAGCATGCCACTGGATCTTTCCTCGGTTAAATGTAAACCCAAGAAACTTGCTTTGACCGACCTTAACCACTTGGCTTTTCTGTTCATTAACGGCCAGTTTTAGCTTAGTGGCCAGATATTGAGTAATGCTCTTGAGTACCCGCTCTCCTGCTCGAATAGACTTTACCAAAATGATGAAGTCGTCCGCGTAGCGGGCGAATTTATGCCCTCGGCTTTCCAGCTCTTTATCCAGACTATCCAGCATAATGTTAGAGAGTAATGGCGAGAGTGGGCCGCCTTGAGGCACGCCTTCAAAGCTTGCTTCAAATTGGCCATTGACCATCACACCAGCTCGAAGGTATTTACCAATAAGCGCCAACAGACGCTTATCCTGCACCTTGCTTCTAAGTTGAGTCATCAAGAGATCATGATTAACTCGGTCAAAGAACTTAGACAGATCAACATCGACGGCAAATTTGCGTTTTTGTTTGATGATATCCCTTACTTGCAGTACCGCTTGTTTGGCATTTCTGTTCGGCCTAAAGCCAAAGCTGTTGGTCGAGAAGAATGGGTCAAACAGTGGCGTGAGTATTTGAGCAATGGCTTGCTGTATCACACGGTCAATGACGTTAGGGATCCCCAATTTGCGTTTACCGCCATCGGGTTTGTCGATCTCTACGCGCCTGACCGCTGAGGGTTGGTATTCACCTCGCTCTAATTGAGATTTACACAGTTGCCAGCCGCCTTGTTGCATCCAGAGCGGGAAGGCTTCGATAGTCATGCCATCGATGCCCGCAGCGCCTTTATTGGCTTTAACTTGACGCCAAGCTCGGTGTAGATTTTCAGGTTCGAGCAGTTGTTGGAATAAATCGTTGTTGAAGGCCGGTTGCATATCAATACGCTGCTGATAGTAATCGTCTGGCGACGTAGTGGGTATCGACAAGTTTGACAAGACTCCTCCTTCTTCTAAATGTTCAGGCCTTCACCATATCCCAACCATTACGATGGGCGTTGGGCTACTATGCCGTCTGCTGACTTCTGCTTAATCACATGCCAAGTTACCCCGTCATGCGCTATCGGTTTCCATCTGGTTCGCTCTTTTCAGTCGATGAAGTTGAAAAGCCAAGGCACTTATAAACCAGAGCCTTACTGGTTAATGACCGATCGCGTGTTAAGCAGATCTCCCCAGATAAGAACATGAACTTTCTTTGCACTGCTGCATCATTTACGGTGGCCATTAGATCACGTGGTTTCGTCGTCTTGTGCCAACTCACCTCTAGCCTACGCCTCATATGATGTTCTTGTTCATCAGCTCGCAAATTTGCTAGCGGCTTCCTCCAGACCAAACCTCGCGATTAAGCCCTTGCCATTCGCTAGTAGTTAACGTTTAATAACAGTATGTTATTCTCTTTTAGAAAGAGTAACGGTGATCTTCCTACAGAGGACTTTCACCTCATTAGTTCATGCCCATGCTGGGCGTACACAATTCGTTCAAGCCGACCGCGCTACGCGCGGCGGCTTAACTCCGGCGTTAGATGCACTAAGCACATAATTGCTCACAGCCAAACTATCAGGTCAAGTCTGCTTTTATTATTTTTAAGCGTGCATAATAAGCCCTACACAAATTGGGAGATATATCATGAAAGGCTGGCTTTTTCTTGTTATCGCAATAGTTGGCGAAGTAATCGCAACATCCGCATTAAAATCTAGCGAGGGCTTTACTAAGCTTGCCCCTTCCGCCGTTGTCATAATCGGTTATGGCATCGCATTTTATTTTCTTTCTCTGGTTCTGAAATCCATCCCTGTCGGTGTTGCTTATGCAGTCTGGTCGGGACTCGGCGTCGTCATAATTACAGCCATTGCCTGGTTGCTTCATGGGCAAAAGCTTGATGCGTGGGGCTTTGTAGGTATGGGGCTCATAATTGCTGCCTTTTTGCTCGCCCGATCCCCATCGTGGAAGTCGCTGCGGAGGCCGACGCCATGGTGACGGTGTTCGGCATTCTGAATCTCACCGAGGACTCCTTCTTCGATGAGAGCCGGCGGCTAGACCCCGCCGGCGCTGTCACCGCGGCGATCGAAATGCTGCGAGTCGGATCAGACGTCGTGGATGTCGGACCGGCCGCCAGCCATCCGGACGCGAGGCCTGTATCGCCGGCCGATGAGATCAGACGTATTGCGCCGCTCTTAGACGCCCTGTCCGATCAGATGCACCGTGTTTCAATCGACAGCTTCCAACCGGAAACCCAGCGCTATGCGCTCAAGCGCGGCGTGGGCTACCTGAACGATATCCAAGGATTTCCTGACCCTGCGCTCTATCCCGATATTGCTGAGGCGGACTGCAGGCTGGTGGTTATGCACTCAGCGCAGCGGGATGGCATCGCCACCCGCACCGGTCACCTTCGACCCGAAGACGCGCTCGACGAGATTGTGCGGTTCTTCGAGGCGCGGGTTTCCGCCTTGCGACGGAGCGGGGTCGCTGCCGACCGGCTCATCCTCGATCCGGGGATGGGATTTTTCTTGAGCCCCGCACCGGAAACATCGCTGCACGTGCTGTCGAACCTTCAAAAGCTGAAGTCGGCGTTGGGGCTTCCGCTATTGGTCTCGGTGTCGCGGAAATCCTTCTTGGGCGCCACCGTTGGCCTTCCTGTAAAGGATCTGGGTCCAGCGAGCCTTGCGGCGGAACTTCACGCGATCGGCAATGGCGCTGACTACGTCCGCACCCACGCGCCTGGAGATCTGCGAAGCGCAATCACCTTCTCGGAAACCCTCGCGAAATTTCGCAGTCGCGACGCCAGAGACCGAGGGTTAGATCATGCCTAGCATTCACCTTCCGGCCGCCCGCTAAATATCTCCTTTTGGGTTGTTAATAAAACATCCAATAAGTTGACTGTGCGTGAAAAAGAAAGTTTTGTGTGATGGCGTTGAAGATCGCACCGTTAAGCTCTTATGTGGGATGGTGCAGAGCTCGACGACTACCGATAAAACGCAACCGCCGCAAACAGACAAGAAAAAGCCCCAACTGATAACAGTTGGGGCTTCAGTATTGTGATTGGTGGAGCAATAGCACCCTGAACCCAAAACCTTCTCGCTCAACCGGTAGTGGCTGATAACAACTCGTGAGGGCTATTGCGGGTTAAGCATTTAGCGATGTCTAGGGCCAGACTGGACGTCTGAACGCAAGCCGCTGATACTGTACATAACCACAGTATCAGCGGAGGATACCCATGTCGCTGGCAAGGAACGCCACGGCGAGTCAATCGCCCACTCAAACAAACGGTTACGAACGCCACCAACCCGACCAGACGCTGCTCTACCAGCTGGTTGAGCAGCACTACCCAGCCTTCAAAGCCTCACTCGAAGCCCAAGGTCAACACCTGCCTCGCTACATCCAACAAGAATTCAACGACCTCCTCCAATGTGGCCGTCTGGAGTATGGTTTCATGCGGGTTCGCTGCGAGGATTGTCATCACGAGCGTCTGGTCGCCTTCAGCTGTAAACGACGCGGCTTTTGCCCTAGCTGCGGTGCCCGCCGGATGGCCGAGAGTGCGGCGCTGCTGATAGACGAAGTCTTCCCCAAGGAGCCCATTCGCCAGTGGGTGCTCAGCTTTCCTTTCCAGCTACGCTTTTTGCTGGCTCGCCATCCCCAGCTGATGGGCCAGGTCTTGAGTATCGTCTATCGTACACTCTCAACTCATCTGATCAAAAAAGCCGGTTACACCAAAGCCTCTGCACAAACTGGCTCAGTGACTCTTATCCAACGCTTTGGCTCCGCGCTAAATCTCAATGTCCACTACCACATGCTGTTTCTCGATGGTGTCTATGCCGAAGATGACTATGGCAAGCAACGCTTCCATCGTGTCAAGGCACCCACTTACGATGAGCTGAATACGCTCGCTCACACCCTCAGCCATCGCATCGCTCGCTGCATGGAAAAGCGTGGGATTTTGGAGCGTGATGCCGAGAATACGTGGTTGACACTGGAAGAGGGCGAAGACGATACGCTGACTCAATTACATGGTGCTTCGGTTACGTATCGCATTGCCGTCGGCCCCCAGCAAGGGCGCAAAGTCTTCACCCTGCAAACCTTGCCAGGGCGTGAGGATAAAGCCGACTCAAGCAGTCGAGTAGCCAACCATGCTGGTTTCTCGCTACACGCCGGTGTGATGGCCGAAGCGCATCAGCGGGATAAGCTTGAGCGCTTGTGTCGCTACATTAGTCGGCCAGCGGTTTCAGAAAAACGTCTGGCATTAACCGCCAATGGGCAGGTGCGTTACGAGCTCAAAACTCCGTACCGCAATGGCACCACCCATGTGATCTTCGAGCCGCTGGACTTCATCGCCAAACTCGCTGCGTTGGTACCTAAGCCGCGAGTCAACCTCACACGCTTCCACGGCGTCTTTGCACCGAACAGCAAACACCGAGTTCAAGTAACACCCGCCAAGCGGGGCAAGAAGCCCGACAAATCGGAAGGTCTCGATACTAACTGGCGTGACAAGAGTCCTGCAGAGCGCCACCGCGCCATGACCTGGATGCAACGCCTCAAGCGAGTCTTCAATATTGATATTGAAGTCTGCGAACACTGCGGCGGTCACGTCAAAGTGATTGCCAGCATCGAAGATCCGAAGGTCATTGAGCAGATTCTCAAGCATCTGAAACAGAAAACAGCCAAGGCGAATGCCGCCAAGCAGCGTGAGCTGCCACCAGAACGAGCGCCGCCACTGACTCCCAGCCTGTTCGATCCATCACAGAGTCGTCTCTTTGACTGACGACCCCAAATCCAACACTGCTCAACACTGCCAACTTTTAAACGGGGCGGTGGGGCAGTTTGTATCTCTCGAGCTATCAGGCTAGAGATTTTACCGCCAAATCGAACCTTATTAGAGCGGTTTAGGCTGGACCGGCAGTTAAAATTGGGGCTTGAGCGGTAAACGAGTGAGGGAATTTCAGGTAAGATACTTCGGATGAGGAGCAAAAAGGTGGTTTATACTTCCTATACCCAGTAGTGTTCCCCTGTCGGTTTGGTTGGGGTCGATGCCCCACTTTGGGCGCGGCGTTGGGCGCCGCAAGATGAAAGCTCTGTGTGAAGGCTTGGATATTAAGACCTTGGATGATTTCAATGCCATCACCGAAGAGCAGATCGTTAGCGTCGACAAATTCAGCTACAAAACTGCCGCAAAAGTGCTTGCAGGTATGGCTGAACATGCCGAGCTATTCAACAAGATTCAATCAATCATCGGGTTCAAACAGCAGGTCACTTCGGGGGATCGTTTTACCGGTGAGAAGATCGTGATCACCGGTTTTCGTGACGCGGCCTTGGAGAAGCTGATTGAAGCTGAGGGTGGTGAAGTGCAATCATCAGTCTCGTCGAAGACCACCATGGTGATCGCGGCATCCACTTCCGGATCTTCCGGCAAATTGAAGAAAGTGCACGATCTCAACAACAGCGGAAAGGCAAATATCAAACTGATTGATCTGGCCACCTTCCGTAAGCAATATCTGGAACAACCAGCATCGACTGGTTTGGAGTTTTAATGAGTCACCCACAACTTGAGCTAATAGTCGCTGTGGATTCTAAGTTGGGATTCGGGAAAGGCGGCAAGATTCCATGGAAATGCAAAGAAGACATGGCGCGATTTACGCGGATTTCTAAAGAGATCCGCGTGTGCGTTATGGGGAAACACACGTATACTGACATGCGTGACATGCAGTTAGAAAAGGATGGCGCCGAGGAGCGAATCAAGGAGAAAGGAATTCTCCCCGAACGCGAATCGTTCGTGATCTCCTCGACGTTAAAACAAGAAGATGTCATAGGCGCTACTGTCGTTCCTGATCTTCGTGCTGTGATCAACCTGTATGAGAATACCGATCAACGCATTGCTGTCATTGGTGGGGAGAAGTTGTACATTCAAGCTCTTTCATCAGCAACGAAACTGCACATGACCATAATTCCAAGAGAGTTCGACTGTGATCGATTTATTCCTGTTGATCCGATCCAGAACAATTTTCACATTGATTCCAGTGCCAGCGAGACTGTGGAGGCAACCGTTGATGAGACTCAAGAGCGCATTCACTTTGCTACTTACGTGCGTAACAATCAGTAACGCGCTGGCAGTGGAAGAACAAGAACCAGAAACGAAGCAGACGGTGTTGGCCGTCTGCTTCGAAACATCATTATTGGCTCGAGAACTGATCGAGAATACCATTCTTGCGGACGACATCCAAAACAATACAGAAAAGATAGCTTTGCAGTTGTCGGAGCCCCTCCCCCCAACTTATAATGGGATTATTGCTGGGCTAAACAATGCTGTCGCCATGCGTGGGACAGCAAACGTTGAATCGCCATCAAGAGCATCCACAGATTTACGTGCAGCCGTCATCGGTTTATGGTGTATAAATGACACCATAGCCGCCCTGAATCAGACTGATAATGCAGTCTTACAGGACGGCGAGTTGCAACAAACACTTGTCGATTATTACAACAACTTATTGGCTGACATCGTTTGTCGTTTTCAGAAGACGGCTGCACTGAACGTCAGAAGCCGACTGCACTATAGCAGCGGAGGGGTTGGATCCATCAGGCAACGACGGGCTGCTGCCGGCCATCAGCGGACGCAGGGAGGACTTTCCGCAACCGGCCGTTCGATGCGGCACCGATGGCCTTCGCGCAGGGGTAGTGAATCCGCCAGGATTGACTTGCGCTGCCCTACCTCTCACTAGTGAGGGGCGGCAGCGCATCAAGCGGTGAGCGCACTCCGGCACCGCCAACTTTCAGCACATGCGTGTAAATCATCGTCGTAGAGACGTCGGAATGGCCGAGCAGATCCTGCACGGTTCGAATGTCGTAACCGCTGCGGAGCAAGGCCGTCGCGAACGAGTGGCGGAGGGTGTGCGGTGTGGCGGGCTTCGTGATGCCTGCTTGTTCTACGGCACGTTTGAAGGCGCGCTGAAAGGTCTGGTCATACATGTGATGGCGACGCACGACACCGCTCCGTGGATCGGTCGAATGCGTGTGCTGCGCAAAAACCCAGAACCACGGCCAGGAATGCCCGGCGCGCGGATACTTCCGCTCAAGGGCGTCGGGAAGCGCAACGCCGCTGCGGCCCTCGGCCTGGTCCTTCAGCCACCATGCCCGTGCACGCGACAGCTGCTCGCGCAGGCTGGGTGCCAAGCTCTCGGGTAACATCAAGGCCCGATCCTTGGAGCCCTTGCCCTCCCGCACGATGATCGTGCCGTGATCGAAATCCAGATCCTTGACCCGCAGTTGCAAACCCTCACTGATCCGCATGCCCGTTCCATACAGAAGCTGGGCGAACAAACGATGCTCGCCTTCCAGAAAACCGAGGATGCGAACCACTTCATCCGGGGTCAGCACCACCGGCAAGCGCCGCGACGGCCGAGGTCTTCCGATCTCCTGAAGCCAGGGCAGATCCGTGCACAGCACCTTGCCGTAGAAGAACAGCAAGGCCGCCAATGCCTGACGATGCGTGGAGACCGAAACCTTGCGCTCGTTCGCCAGCCAGGACAGAAATGCCTCGACTTCGCTGCTGCCCAAGGTTGCCGGGTGACGCACACCGTGGAAACGGATGAAGGCACGAACCCAGTGGACATAAGCCTGTTCGGTTGGTAAGCTGTAATGCAAGTAGCGTATGCGCTCACGCAACTGGTCCAGAACCTTGACCGAACGCAGCGGTGGTAACGGCGCAGTGGCGGTTTTCATGGCTTGTTATGACTGTTTTTTTGTACAGTCTATGCCTCGGGCATCCAAGCAGCAAGCGCGTTACGCCGTGGGTCGATGTTTGATGTTATGGAGCAGCAACGATGTTACGCAGCAGGGCAGTCGCCCTAAAACAAAGTTAACCCAGGATGAGAACCTTGAAAGTATCATTGATGGCTGCGAAAGCGAAAAACGGCGTGATTGGTTGCGGTCCAGACATACCCTGGTCCGCGAAAGGGGAGCAGCTACTTTTTAAAGCATTGACCTACAATCAGTGGCTTCTGGTGGGTCGCAAGACGTTTGAATCTATGGGCGCACTCCCCAATAGGAAATACGCGGTCGTTACCCGCTCAGGTTGGACATCAAATGATGACAATGTAGTTGTATTTCAGTCAATCGAAGAGGCCATGGACAGGCTAGCTGAATTCACCGGTCACGTTATAGTGTCTGGTGGCGGAGAAATTTACCGAGAAACATTACCCATGGCCTCTACGCTCCACTTATCGACGATCGACATCGAGCCAGAGGGGGATGTTTTCTTCCCGAGTATTCCAAATACCTTCGAAGTTGTTTTTGAGCAACACTTTACTTCAAACATTAACTATTGCTATCAAATTTGGAAAAAGGGTTAACAAAGCTATGCAATCGACGGCAAAAAGCTTCGTTCGCTTCGCGCACTACGCCTTTTCCGCGATTGATAGCGACGTTATGCAGCCAAATCCCAACAATTAAGGGTCTTAAAATGGTAAAAGATTGGATTCCCATCTCTCATGATAATTACAAGCAGGTGCAAGGACCGTTCTATCATGGAACCAAAGCCAATTTGGCGATTGGTGACTTGCTAACCACAGGGTTCATCTCTCATTTCGAGGACGGTCGTATTCTTAAGCACATCTACTTTTCAGCCTTGATGGAGCCAGCAGTTTGGGGAGCTGAACTTGCTATGTCACTGTCTGGCCTCGAGGGTCGCGGCTACATATACATAGTTGAGCCAACAGGACCGTTCGAAGACGATCCGAATCTTACGAACAAAAAATTTCCCGGTAATCCAACACAGTCCTATAGAACCTGCGAACCCTTGAGAATTGTTGGCGTTGTTGAAGACTGGGAGGGGCATCCTGTTGAATTAATAAGGGGAATGTTGGATTCGTTAGAGGACTTAAAGCGCCGTGGTTTACACGTCATTGAAGACTAGTCCTTTGCATAACAAAGCCATCAAACCGGACGCCAGAGATTCCGCGCCTGTTGCGCATGGCTTCGCCATTTTATGCGCAATAGGCGCGCCACCCTGTCGCCGTTTATGGCGGCGTTGGGCGCACAATAAGGCTCCTCGCAGAGTTGCTTGAAAGTTGTTACGATTCAAATTCAATCATGAGATAGTCAGCAGATGAGCACTTCCAAGAACGCAGACAAGTAAGCCGCAGCAACCTTCATTTTTCGGTTGTTGCGGCGTTCTCATGAATCCTTTTGCTCTACGGGAGCGCCGCCAAATCCTTTGTTCAAGGAGATGGTTTCGTGCGCTCAAAAAACTTTAGTTGGCGGTACTCCCTTGCCGCCACGGTGTTGTTGTTATCACCGTTCGATTTATTGGCATCACTCGGCATGGACATGTACTTGCCAGCAGTGCCGTTTATGCCAAACGCGCTTGGTACGACAGCGAGCACAATTCAGCTTACGCTGACAACGTACTTGGTCATGATTGGTGCCGGTCAGCTCTTGTTTGGACCGCTATCGGACCGACTGGGGCGCCGCCCCGTTCTACTGGGAGGTGGCCTCGCCTACGTTGTGGCGTCAATGGGCCTCGCTCTTACGTCATCGGCTGAAGTCTTTCTGGGGCTTCGGATTCTTCAGGCTTGTGGTGCCTCGGCGTGCCTTGTTTCCACATTTGCAACAGTACGTGACATTTACGCAGGTCGCGAGGAAAGTAATGTCATTTACGGCATACTCGGATCCATGCTGGCCATGGTCCCGGCGGTAGGCCCATTGCTCGGAGCGCTCGTCGACATGTGGCTTGGGTGGCGGGCTATCTTTGCGTTTCTAGGTTTGGGCATGATCGCTGCATCTGCAGCAGCGTGGCGATTCTGGCCTGAAACCCGGGTGCAACGAGTTGCGGGCTTGCAATGGTCGCAGCTGCTACTCCCCGTTAAGTGCCTGAACTTCTGGTTGTACACGTTGTGTTACGCCGCTGGAATGGGTAGCTTCTTCGTCTTTTTCTCCATTGCGCCCGGACTAATGATGGGCAGGCAAGGTGTGTCTCAGCTTGGCTTCAGCCTGCTGTTCGCCACAGTGGCAATTGCCATGGTGTTTACGGCTCGTTTTATGGGGCGTGTGATACCCAAGTGGGGCAGCCCAAGTGTCTTGCGAATGGGAATGGGATGCCTGATAGCTGGAGCAGTATTGCTTGCCATCACCGAAATATGGGCTTCGCAGTCCGTGTTAGGCTTTATTGCTCCAATGTGGCTAGTGGGTATTGGTGTCGCCACAGCGGTATCTGTGTCGCCCAATGGCGCTCTTCGAGGATTCGACCATGTTGCTGGAACGGTCACGGCAGTCTACTTCTGCTTGGGCGGTGTACTGCTAGGAAGCATCGGAACGTTGATCATTTCGCTGTTGCCGCGCAACACGGCTTGGCCGGTTGTCGTGTACTGTTTGACCCTTGCAACAGTCGTGCTCGGTCTGTCTTGTGTTTCCCGAGTGAAGGGCTCTCGCGGCCAGGGGGAGCATGATGTGGTCGCGCTACAAAGTGCGGAAAGTACATCAAATCCCAATCGTTGAGAGAATGTGGCAAGCTATCGCCCAACAAATCGCTGCAGCCGACCCAAAACCGCTACGCGGTTTCGGTCGGCTGAGCTCAGGCGTTAGGCCTCGCCGAAGCGAAAGATCGCTACTTGAAGTGTTGACGCCTTTGTTTTAAAGTTTCGCGTCTATCTTTCTGATTTTGTTAAAAAATCAGACTTTGATTAATCATGTTAGACGTCAGAGGTA
Organism: Providencia stuartii; assembly: GCF_029277985.1. NCBI lineage: Bacteria > Pseudomonadati > Pseudomonadota > Gammaproteobacteria > Enterobacterales > Morganellaceae > Providencia > Providencia stuartii. Next base: position 132,967 of record NZ_CP119547.1, read on the forward strand.
TTTTGACTTAAACGCCTCTGAGGTCGAATTAACGTTAGCCACCAAGAAGGTGCCATGAAAACATTTGCCGCATATGTAATTATCGCGTGTCTTTCGAGTACGGCATTAGCTGGTTCAATTACAGAAAATACGTCTTGGAACAAAGAGTTCTCTGCCGAAGCCGTCAATGGTGTCTTCGTGCTTTGTAAAAGTAGCAGTAAATCCTGCGCTACCAATGACTTAGCTCGTGCATCAAAGGAATATCTTCCAGCATCAACATTTAAGATCCCCAACGCAATTATCGGCCTAGAAACTGGTGTCATAAAGAATGAGCATCAGGTTTTCAAATGGGACGGAAAGCCAAGAGCCATGAAGCAATGGGAAAGAGACTTGACCTTAAGAGGGGCAATACAAGTTTCAGCTGTTCCCGTATTTCAACAAATCGCCAGAGAAGTTGGCGAAGTAAGAATGCAGAAATACCTTAAAAAATTTTCCTATGGCAACCAGAATATCAGTGGTGGCATTGACAAATTCTGGTTGGAAGGCCAGCTTAGAATTTCCGCAGTTAATCAAGTGGAGTTTCTAGAGTCTCTATATTTAAATAAATTGTCAGCATCTAAAGAAAACCAGCTAATAGTAAAAGAGGCTTTGGTAACGGAGGCGGCACCTGAATATCTAGTGCATTCAAAAACTGGTTTTTCTGGTGTGGGAACTGAGTCAAATCCTGGTGTCGCATGGTGGGTTGGGTGGGTTGAGAAGGAGACAGAGGTTTACTTTTTCGCCTTTAACATGGATATAGACAACGAAAGTAAGTTGCCGCTAAGAAAATCCATTCCCACCAAAATCATGGAAAGTGAGGGCATCATTGGTGGCTAAAACAAAGTTAAACATCATGAGGGAAGTGGTGATCGCCGAAGTATCGACTCAACTATCAGAGGTAGTTGGCGTCATCGAGCGCCATCTCGAACCGACGTTGCTGGCCGTACATTTGTACGGCTCCGCAGTGGATGGCGGCCTGAAGCCACACAGTGATATTGATTTGCTGGTTACGGTGACCGTAAGGCTTGATGAAACAACGCGGCGAGCTTTGATCAACGACCTTTTGGAAACTTCGGCTTCCCCTGGAGAGAGCGAGATTCTCCGCGCTGTAGAAGTCACCATTGTTGTGCACGACGACATCATTCCGTGGCGTTATCCAGCTAAGCGCGAACTGCAATTTGGAGAATGGCAGCGCAATGACATTCTTGCAGGTATCTTCGAGCCAGCCACGATCGACATTGATCTGGCTATCTTGCTGACAAAAGCAAGAGAACATAGCGTTGCCTTGGTAGGTCCAGCGGCGGAGGAACTCTTTGATCCGGTTCCTGAACAGGATCTATTTGAGGCGCTAAATGAAACCTTAACGCTATGGAACTCGCCGCCCGACTGGGCTGGCGATGAGCGAAATGTAGTGCTTACGTTGTCCCGCATTTGGTACAGCGCAGTAACCGGCAAAATCGCGCCGAAGGATGTCGCTGCCGACTGGGCAATGGAGCGCCTGCCGGCCCAGTATCAGCCCGTCATACTTGAAGCTAGACAGGCTTATCTTGGACAAGAAGAAGATCGCTTGGCCTCGCGCGCAGATCAGTTGGAAGAATTTGTTCACTACGTGAAAGGCGAGATCACCAAGGTAGTCGGCAAATAATGTCTAACAATTCGTTCAAGCCGACGCCGCTTCGCGGCGCGGCTTAACTCAAGCGTTAGATGCACTAAGCACATAATTGCTCACAGCCAAACTATCAGGTCAAGTCTGCTTTTATTATTTTTAAGCGTGCATAATAAGCCCGGCACTGTTGCAAATAGTCGGTGGTGATAAACTTATCATCCCCTTTTGCTGATGGAGCTGCACATGAACCCATTCAAAGGCCGGCATTTTCAGCGTGACATCATTCTGTGGGCCGTACGCTGGTACTGCAAATACGGCATCAGTTACCGTGAGCTGCAGGAGATGCTGGCTGAACGCGGAGTGAATGTCGATCACTCCACGATTTACCGCTGGGTTCAGCGTTATGCGCCTGAAATGGAAAAACGGCTGCGCTGGTACTGGCGTAACCCTTCCGATCTTTGCCCGTGGCACATGGATGAAACCTACGTGAAGGTCAATGGCCGCTGGGCGTATCTGTACCGGGCCGTCGACAGCCGGGGCCGCACTGTCGATTTTTATCTCTCCTCCCGTCGTAACAGCAAAGCTGCATACCGGTTTCTGGGTAAAATCCTCAACAACGTGAAGAAGTGGCAGATCCCGCGATTCATCAACACGGATAAAGCGCCCGCCTATGGTCGCGCGCTTGCTCTGCTCAAACGCGAAGGCCGGTGCCCGTCTGACGTTGAACACCGACAGATTAAGTACCGGAACAACGTGATTGAATGCGATCATGGCAAACTGAAACGGATAATCGGCGCCACGCTGGGATTTAAATCCATGAAGACGGCTTACGCCACCATCAAAGGTATTGAGGTGATGCGTGCACTACGCAAAGGCCAGGCCTCAGCATTTTATTATGGTGATCCCCTGGGCGAAATGCGCCTGGTAAGCAGAGTTTTTGAAATGTAAGGCCTTTGAATAAGACAAAAGGCTGCCTCATCGCTAACTTTGCAACAGTGCCTAAAATAAGCCTTATATCCAAGCATAAAACAAGGTTGTCTAGACTTCTTTTAACAGTAAAGTTATCATAAAACTGAATTTTATTTTTTAGGTAAGTTTATGCATTCTATCCGCATTCGTTAAGACACAACTATTTGCATAGTGACACTATTTTATAATGGTGGGCTTTTGTTGTGTCTTTAAGAATATATGCGGATATATAAAGTAAAAGTATGCTTAATTTATAAGTATGCTTTTAGTGCATAGTTTCCAGTTATAACTTAATTGACTAGCTATTTGTCCACCCTGTGGATGAATAGCTTTTTTTTTGGGAGGACACTGTGATGCTAGCTTTTGTTTTCACCTAAATCCTGTTTGCTGCATAAAAAATTTCAAGAGCTAAACAGGAGTAAATAAAAATGAGTTTAATTATTAAAGCGAGAAACATACGCTTGGATTATGCTGGGCGTGATGTTTTGGATATTGATGAATTGGAAATTCACTCTTATGACCGTATTGGTCTTGTGGGTGATAACGGAGCAGGAAAGAGTAGTTTACTCAAAGTACTTAATGGCGAAATTGTTTTAGCCGAAGCGACATTACAGCGTTTTGGTGATTTTGCACATATCAGCCAACTGGGCGGAATCGAAATAGAAACGGTCGAAGACCGGGCAATGTTATCTCGCCTTGGTGTTTCCAATGTACAAAACGACACAATGAGTGGCGGAGAGGAAACTCGTGCAAAAATTGCTGCCGCATTTTCCCAACAAGTACATGGCATTCTAGCGGATGAACCAACCAGCCACCTTGATCTCAATGGAATAGATCTACTTATTGGTCAACTTAAAGCATTTGATGGAGCATTACTTGTTATCAGTCATGACCGATATTTTCTTGATATGGTTGTAGACAAGATATGGGAGTTAAAAGACGGTAAAATTACGGAATATTGGGGTGGTTACTCGGATTACTTGCGTCAAAAAGAAGAAGAGCGACAACACCAAGCCGTAGAATATGAGCTGATGATGAAGGAACGGGAGCGATTAGAATCTGCTGTGCAAGAAAAACGCCAGCAAGCTAATCGATTAGACAATAAGAAAAAAGGAGAAAAATCCAAAAACTCTACCGAAAGTGCTGGACGACTTGGGCATGCAAAAATGACTGGCACCAAGCAAAGAAAACTGTATCAGGCAGCTAAGAGTATGGAAAAGCGTTTGGCTGCATTAGAAGATATTCAAGCACCAGAGCATTTGCGTTCTATTCGTTTTCGTCAAAGTTCAGCCCTAGAACTGCACAATAAGTTCCCGATTACGGCAGATGGTCTGAGCTTAAAATTTGGTAGCCGTACTATCTTTGATGACGCTAACTTTATAATACCGCTTGGCGCTAAAGTCGCTATAACTGGATCGAATGGAACAGGGAAAACGTCCTTGTTAAAAATGATATCAGAACGTGCTGATGGATTAACCATATCTCCAAAAGCTGAAATTGGCTACTTTACACAAACAGGATATAAATTTAACACGCATAAATCTGTGCTCTCCTTTATGCAGGAAGAGTGCGAGTACACAGTTGCGGAAATTCGTGCAGTATTGGCTTCAATGGGGATCGGAGCGAATGATATTCAAAAAAACTTATCCGACTTATCGGGAGGTGAAATCATCAAACTGCTTTTATCCAAAATGCTTTTAGGAAAATATAATATTTTGCTTATGGATGAACCAGGAAACTATCTTGACCTAAAAAGTATTGCCGCATTAGAAACAATGATGAAGTCCTATGCAGGAACTATTATCTTCGTATCTCATGACAAGCAATTGGTCGATAATATTGCTGACATTATCTACGAGATCAAAGACCACAAAATCATCAAGACTTTTGAGAGAGATTGTTAATGATAGCCAATCTAATCCGAACATTAATTATTGAACTCTTTAAAGGAAATTAAAAATGACAATTCAAGATATTCAATCACTTGCTGAAGCACACGGCTTGTTGCTTACGGACAAAATGAATTTCAATGAAATGGGCATTGATTTTAAGGTCGTTTTTGCTCTTGATACAAAGGGGCAACAATGGTTGCTGCGTATTCCTCGTCGTGATGGCATGAGGGAACAAATCAAGAAAGAAAAACGCATTTTAGAATTGGTAAAAAAACATCTTTCTGTAGAGGTTCCTGATTGGAGAATTTCATCTACAGAATTAGTGGCTTATCCCATACTTAAAGATAATCCTGTTTTAAATTTGGATGCTGAAACCTATGAAATAATTTGGAATATGGACAAAGATAGCCCGAAATACATAACATCTTTGGCAAAAACCTTATTTGAAATCCATAGTATTCCTGAAAAAGAAGTTCGGGAAAATGATTTGAAAATTATGAAACCTTCAGATTTAAGACCTGAAATAGCAAACAATTTGCAGTTAGTAAAATCTGAAATTGGTATAAGTGAGCAATTGGAAACCCGCTACAGAAAATGGTTGGATAATGATGTTCTATGGGCAGATTTCACCCAATTTATACATGGCGATTTATATGCTGGGCATGTACTAGCTTCAAAGGATGGAGCTGTTTCAGGCGTTATTGATTGGTCAACAGCCCATATAGATGACCCAGCGATTGATTTTGCTGGGCATGTAACTTTGTTTGGAGAAGAAAGCCTCAAAACTCTAATCATCGAGTATGAAAAACTAGGGGGTAAAGTTTGGAATAAACTATATGAACAGACTTTAGAAAGAGCAGCGGCCTCTCCTTTGATGTATGGTTTATTTGCCTTAGAAACTCAAAATGAAAGCCTTATCGTTGGAGCAAAAGCTCAGTTGGGAGTTATATAATTTAAAAATATGATTGCTGAGAACTGCCTTGTTTTGAAACTTGGTTGGCTTTAATTAGTTTTTAGTATTCTTTATAGAAAATGCCTCGATCAAGGGGCATTTCTAACAATCATTTAACATAAAATTTCTTATACGAAATGCTTGATATTTCTCTTTAAATATCATTATATTAACGTAAGCCGTTCTGGAGTATAGGGCACCAGAACGGCTTTTTATTGATTATTCATGTTCCACGATCACTAATTGAGCGATGTTCCACGGTTTTATTCAGTTTTAATAAACATCATCCGGTTTTTTGAGGAGTCATTATTTCAAGTGCTTGCACTGAAATTGGCTCTTCAAAAAACTGGAGTCTTGGCTAACCATATGGAAGGAAAAAGCGGCTTAGGAAGCCTCTCTTCTTCTGTTCTGGTTCAACATGCTCCGGGATAGGAATACGCTTATTGTCTTGCTGAGGAGTAGTCAATTCGTCATAGTTCGTTGCTAGTTCCGACCGAGGATCCGTTGCTATATCCTGTTTAAAGCTCTGATCGGTAAAGGTAGTCATATTGGCTTTTGGTGCTTCTAGTAAGCGCTGCATAGCTTCAATCTGTTCTTGATAAAACGATTCACGTTCTAAAGATTGATTTTCTCTCTGTATTGCCTGATTTAATTGTTTTTCCAGTATGTCAACTTGACGTTTTAGTAAGTCAACTTCTGTCAAGTTTTGACTGTTAATTGATTGACTTTGATTGACTGTATCCTCTTTTTTTTGTGGTTCCCCAAAAACTCTTAGGGCCTCTGAAAAGTCAATTAATCCATCAGATCCTTTAGATAAATTTCCTTTGTTTATATGTGCATATATGGCTTGTCTTGAATATCCATAAAGCTTAGCTAACTCTGAAACTGACAGTTTTTTCATTATGTAAACCAGTTTTCAACTTGTGTTAATACCTGACTGTTAACTTAACAATTTCAATTAACAATGTCATTGAAATCCTAATTTTCTGAGTAAAGGAAGTAATTCCTTAAATTTCTCTGCATCTTGCAGCATGGCAGCTATACGTACAGCAAACTGCTGATAGCTTTCTGTGCCTTGTGAATATTTACTCATCTCAGGAAGCTCTGAGAGCTTGTTGGCGAATAGATGGCGTTGTTTATCTGTTATTTTTGAAAAGAGGTCTAATGTATTCGGATCTCTTTTAGATTCGACTGAATGCGTGGCTGATTTTTTCTGTTTAAAGCTAAATGAAAAACCAGTAATAGATCTACCTGTTTTATGCTGTTCAACTTTGACAATAATATCGGTATGTTCATTTACTTGTTTTAATGCAATGTCTAAAACATATTTTTTAAAATCATACATTCGTTTGTATTCAGTCTCGAGTACACCTATTTTTTGTCTAAAATCATACATAGTTATGAGAGGCGTTTTTCCAGTACTACGCCATGCAATCAATATTTCATATAAACGAACAGCATAAGCACTTGTTAAATTACTTATTTGTTGTATTTCATACTTTGTAAATTGTTCTTCTAACCTAGTAATTAAAGGCACAATAGCAGGGGCAAAAATAAGTCTAACGACAGCTTCATTATCAATATAAGCCACCTCGCTCACCCATCTTGATTTGTGATTAATAGTGTTACCTTTTTCACTAAGACTCTGATAACTGAATTGTCTTGCAAACAAGTCATCGCAAGCATCTTTTAACGCCTGATAAGCCGTATTTCGATGTACACGGCACTGTTGCAAATAGTCGGTGGTGATAAACTTATCATCCCCTTTTGCTGATGGAGCTGCACATGAACCCATTCAAAGGCCGGCATTTTCAGCGTGACATCATTCTGTGGGCCGTACGCTGGTACTGCAAATACGGCATCAGTTACCGTGAGCTGCAGGAGATGCTGGCTGAACGCGGAGTGAATGTCGATCACTCCACGATTTACCGCTGGGTTCAGCGTTATGCGCCTGAAATGGAAAAACGGCTGCGCTGGTACTGGCGTAACCCTTCCGATCTTTGCCCGTGGCACATGGATGAAACCTACGTGAAGGTCAATGGCCGCTGGGCGTATCTGTACCGGGCCGTCGACAGCCGGGGCCGCACTGTCGATTTTTATCTCTCCTCCCGTCGTAACAGCAAAGCTGCATACCGGTTTCTGGGTAAAATCCTCAACAACGTGAAGAAGTGGCAGATCCCGCGATTCATCAACACGGATAAAGCGCCCGCCTATGGTCGCGCGCTTGCTCTGCTCAAACGCGAAGGCCGGTGCCCGTCTGACGTTGAACACCGACAGATTAAGTACCGGAACAACGTGATTGAATGCGATCATGGCAAACTGAAACGGATAATCAACGCCACGCTGGGATTTAAATCCATGAAGACGGCTTACGCCACCATCAAAGGTATTGAGGTGATGCGTGCACTACGCAAAGGCCAGGCCTCAGCATTTTATTATGGTGATCCCCTGGGCGAAATGCGCCTGGTAAGCAGAGTTTTTGAAATGTAAGGCCTTTGAATAAGACAAAAGGCTGCCTCATCGCTAACTTTGCAACAGTGCCTTCAATATTGCCAGGATGTCACCGCAGAAAAGGATGGCGGTTCTGGTTGCCTTTGTCCTTGCATGGGAAACGCTGGCGCTGGATGATGCATTGGACGTTCTGGACGCCATGCTGGCCGTTATCATCCGTGACGCCAGAAAGATTGGGCAGAAAAAACGGCTCCGCTCGCTGAAGGATCTGGATAAATCTGCATTGGCGCTCGCCAGCGCATGTTCGTACCTGCTGAAAGAAGAAACACCGGACGAATCGATTCGTGCTGAGGTGTTCAGCTACATCCCAAGGCAAAAGCTGGCTGAAATCATCACGCTTGTCCGTGAAATTGCCCGGCCCTCAGACGATAATTTTCATGAAGAAATGGTGGAGCAGTACGGGCGCGTTCGTCGTTTCCTGCCCCATCTGCTGAATACCGTTAAATTTTCATCCGCACCTGCCGGGGTTACCACTCTGAATGCCTGTGACTACCTCAGCCGGGAGTTCAGCTCACGGCGGCAGTTTTTTGACGACGCACCAACGGAAATTATCAGTCGGTCATGGAAACGGCTGGTGATTAACAAGGAAAAACATATCACCCGCAGGGGATACACGCTCTGCTTTCTCAGTAAACTGCAGGATAGTCTGAGGCGGAGGGATGTCTACGTTACCGGCAGTAACCGGTGGGGAGATCCTCGTGCAAGATTACTACAGGGTGCTGACTGGCAGGCAAACCGGATTAAGGTTTATCGTTCTTTGGGGCACCCGACAGACCCGCAGGAAGCAATAAAATCTCTGGGCCATCAGCTTGATAGTCGTTACAGACAGGTTGCTGCACGTCTTGGCGAAAATGAGGCTGTCGAACTCGATGTTTCTGGCCCGAAGCCCCGGTTGACAATTTCTCCCCTCGCCAGTCTTGATGAGCCGGACAGTCTGAAACGACTGAGCAAAATGATCAGTGATCTACTCCCTCCGGTGGATTTAACGGAGTTGCTGCTCGAAATTAACGCCCATACCGGATTTGCTGATGAGTTTTTCCATGCTAGTGAAGCCAGTGCCAGAGTTGATGATCTGCCCGTCAGCATCAGCGCCGTGCTGATGGCTGAAGCCTGCAATATCGGTCTGGAACCACTGATCAGATCAAATGTTCCTGCACTGACCCGACACCGGCTGAACTGGACAAAAGCGAACTATCTGCGGGCTGAAACTATCACCAGCGCTAATGCCAGACTGGTTGATTTTCAGGCAACGCTGCCACTGGCACAGATATGGGGTGGAGGAGAAGTGGCATCTGCAGATGGAATGCGCTTTGTTACGCCAGTCAGAACAATCAATGCCGGACCGAACCGCAAATACTTTGGTAATAACAGAGGGATCACCTGGTACAACTTTGTGTCCGATCAGTATTCCGGCTTTCATGGCATCGTTATACCGGGGACGCTGAGGGACTCTATCTTTGTGCTGGAAGGTCTTCTGGAACAGGAGACCGGGCTGAATCCAACCGAAATTATGACCGATACAGCAGGTGCCAGCGAACTTGTCTTTGGCCTTTTCTGGCTGCTGGGATACCAGTTTTCTCCACGCCTGGCTGATGCCGGTGCTTCGGTTTTCTGGCGAATGGACCATGATGCCGACTATGGCGTGCTGAATGATATTGCCAGAGGGCAATCAGATCCCCGAAAAATAGTCCTTCAGTGGGACGAAATGATCCGGACCGCTGGCTCCCTGAAGCTGGGCAAAGTACAGGTTTCAGTGCTGGTCCGTTCATTGCTGAAAAGTGAACGTCCTTCCGGACTGACTCAGGCAATCATTGAAGTGGGGCGCATCAACAAAACGCTGTATCTGCTTAATTATATTGATGATGAAGATTACCGCCGGCGCATTCTGACCCAGCTTAATCGGGGAGAAAGTCGCCATGCCGTTGCCAGAGCCATCTGTCACGGTCAAAAAGGTGAGATAAGAAAACGATATACCGACGGTCAGGAAGATCAACTGGGCACACTGGGGCTGGTCACTAACGCCGTCGTGTTATGGAACACTATTTATATGCAGGCAGCCCTGGATCATCTCCGGGCGCAGGGTGAAACACTGAATGATGAAGATATCGCACGCCTCTCCCCGCTTTGCCACGGACATATCAATATGCTCGGCCATTATTCCTTCACGCTGGCAGAACTGGTGACCAAAGGACATCTGAGACCATTAAAAGAGGCGTCAGAGGCAGAAAACGTTGCTTAACGTGAGTTTTCGTTCCACTGAGCGTCAGACCCCTACTAGCGGCCCCAGGCAGCAGGTCGATGCAAGAATGGCGGCCAGCCCGCCGGCGAAGAGCGCACCGCGCCCGTTTTGTGGTTCAGACATACGTTGGCCCTTTTGAATTTGGATTGGATAGCGTAACCTTACTTCCGTACTCATGTACGGAGTCAAGCGATATGGAAAATAATTTGGAAAACCTGACCATTGGCGTTTTTGCCAAGGCGGCCGGGGTCAACGTGGAGACAATCCGCTTCTATCAGCGCAAGGGCCTGTTGCGGGAACCGGACAAGCCTTACGGCAGCATCCGCCGCTATGGGGAGGCGGACGTGGTTCGGGTGAAATTCGTGAAATCGGCACAGCGGCTGGGGTTCAGTCTGGACGAGATTGCCGAGCTGTTGCGGCTCGACGATGGCACCCACTGCGAGGAGGCCAGCAGCCTGGCCGAACACAAGCTCAAGGACGTGCGCGAGAAGATGGCCGACTTGGCGCGCATGGAAACCGTGCTGTCTGAACTCGTGTGCGCCTGCCATGCACGAAAGGGGAATGTTTCCTGCCCGTTGATCGCGTCACTACAGGGCGAAGCAGGCCTGGCAAGGTCAGCTATGCCTTAGCGTGCTTTATTTAATGAGATGGTCACTCCCTCCTTCCCGGTACTATGCTGAGGACAGGCTTTCATTCGGAGAACTATCATGGAAAACATTGCGCTCATTGGTATCGATCTGGGTAAAAACTCTTTCCATATTCATTGCCAGGATCGTCGCGGGAAGGCTGTTTACCGTAAAAAATTTACCCGGCCAAAGTTGATCGAATTTTTGGCGACATGCCCCGCTACAACCATCGCAATGGAAGCCTGTGGCGGTTCTCACTTTATGGCACGCAAGTTGGAAGAGTTGGGGCATTCCCCAAAGCTGATATCACCACAATTTGTCCGCCCGTTCGTTAAAAGCAATAAAAACGACTTTGTCGACGCCGAAGCTATTTGTGAAGCTGCATCGCGTCCGTCTATGCGTTTTGTGCAGCCCAGAACGGAATCTCAGCAGGCAATGCGGGCTCTGCATCGTGTCCGTGAATCCCTGGTTCAGGATAAGGTGAAAACAACCAATCAAATGCATGCTTTTCTGCTGGAATTTGGCATTAGCGTTCCCCGAGGAGCTGCCGTTATTAGCCGACTGAGTACCATTCTTGAGGATAATAGTTTGCCTCTTTACCTCAGCCAGTTATTGCTGAAATTACAACAGCATTATCACTATCTTGTTGAGCAGATTAAAGATCTGGAATCCCAGTTGAAACGAAAGTTGGACGAAGATGAGGTTGGACAGCGCTTGCTGAGCATTCCCTGCGTCGGAACACTGACAGCGAGTACTATTTCAACTGAGATTGGCGACGGGAAGCAGTACGCCAGCAGCCGTGACTTTGCGGCGGCAACAGGGCTTGTACCTCGGCAGTACAGCACGGGAGGTAGGACGACATTGCTGGGAATTAGTAAGCGAGGTAATAAAAAGATCCGAACTTTGTTGGTTCAGTGTGCCAGGGTATTCATACAAAAACTGGAACACCAGTCTGGCAAATTGGCCGATTGGGTCAGGGATTTACTGTGCCGGAAAAGCAACTTTGTCGTCACTTGTGCTCTGGCAAACAAGCTGGCCAGAATAGCCTGGGCCCTAACGGCACGACAGCAAACTTATGTAGCATAACGGCAGAAATACACCGGTTTAAAGAATTACTGATCTGGTTTTGCGAATACTGATATTGATGATACTAACGGCCCACCGGCCTGTTGAGGAACCTGTAAAACGGAAAGGCTCATTGAAGCCGTATATTTTCTGGAGGTTCATCAGGCGCGGAACTCATCAAGGCGCGGGAATAAAATCCCATTCAGACGCCGGATAGATTCAAGCAAGCCAACTTGTCGTCAAAATCGGTGTTGCAAAAACGGGAGTGACCATAGATTCCGTTTTCTGAGGTGCCCCCTAATAGTGTTCTTCCATTTCGGTAAAAATCCCTACCATGGATTCCCACTCGTCCGGGGGGTAATGACTCCAACTTATTGATAGTGTTTTATGTTCAGATAATGCCCGATGACTTTGTCATGCAGCTCCACCGATTTTGAGAACGACAGCGACTTCCGTCCCAGCCGTGCCAGGTGCTGCCTCAGATTCAGGTTATGCCGCTCAATTCGCTGCGTATATCGCTTGCTGATTACGTGCAGCTTTCCCTTCAGGCGGGATTCATACAGCGGCCAGCCATCCGTCATCCATATCACCACGTCAAAGGGTGACAGCAGGCTCATAAGACGCCCCAGCGTCGCCATAGTGCGTTCACCGAATACGTGCGCAACAACCGTCTTCCGGAGCCTGTCATACGCGTAAAACAGCCAGCGCTGGCGCGATTTAGCCCCGACGTATCCCCACTGTTCGTCCATTTCCGCGCAGACGATGACGTCACTGCCCGGCTGTATGCGCGAGGTTACCGACTGCGGCCTGAGTTTTTTAAATGGCGGAAAATCGTGTTGAGGCCAACGCCCATAATGCGGGCGGTTGCCCGGCATCCAACGCCATTCATGGCCATATCAATGATTTTCTGGTGCGTACCGGGTTGAGAAGCGGTGTAAGTGAACTGCAGTTGCCATGTTTTACGGCAGTGAGAGCAGAGATAGCGCTGATGTCCGGCGGTGCTTTTGCCGTTACGCACCACCCCGTCAGTAGCTGAACAGGAGGGACAGCTGATAGAAACAGAAGCCACTGGAGCACCTCAAAAACACCATCATACACTAAATCAGTAAGTTGGCAGCATCACCGGCTTTTGAAACTGTCGCACCTCATGTTTGAATTCGCCCCATATTTTTGCTACAGTGAACCAAATTAAGATCATCTATTTACTAGGCCTCGCATTTGCGGGGTTTTTAATGCTGAATAAAAGGAAAACTTGATGGAATTGCCCAATATTATGCACCCGGTCGCGAAGCTGAGCACCGCATTAGCCGCTGCATTGATGCTGAGCGGGTGCATGCCCGGTGAAATCCGCCCGACGATTGGCCAGCAAATGGAAACTGGCGACCAACGGTTTGGCGATCTGGTTTTCCGCCAGCTCGCACCGAATGTCTGGCAGCACACTTCCTATCTCGACATGCCGGGTTTCGGGGCAGTCGCTTCCAACGGTTTGATCGTCAGGGATGGCGGCCGCGTGCTGGTGGTCGATACCGCCTGGACCGATGACCAGACCGCCCAGATCCTCAACTGGATCAAGCAGGAGATCAACCTGCCGGTCGCGCTGGCGGTGGTGACTCACGCGCATCAGGACAAGATGGGCGGTATGGACGCGCTGCATGCGGCGGGGATTGCGACTTATGCCAATGCGTTGTCGAACCAGCTTGCCCCGCAAGAGGGGATGGTTGCGGCGCAACACAGCCTGACTTTCGCCGCCAATGGCTGGGTCGAACCAGCAACCGCGCCCAACTTTGGCCCGCTCAAGGTATTTTACCCCGGCCCCGGCCACACCAGTGACAATATCACCGTTGGGATCGACGGCACCGACATCGCTTTTGGTGGCTGCCTGATCAAGGACAGCAAGGCCAAGTCGCTCGGCAATCTCGGTGATGCCGACACTGAGCACTACGCCGCGTCAGCGCGCGCGTTTGGTGCGGCGTTCCCCAAGGCCAGCATGATCGTGATGAGCCATTCCGCCCCCGATAGCCGCGCCGCAATCACTCATACGGCCCGCATGGCCGACAAGCTGCGCTGAGCCATGGCTGACCACGTCACCCCCAATCTGCCATCGCGCGATTTCGATGTGACAGAGGCGTTTTATGCGAAGCTGGGCTTTGCGACGAGTTGGAAGGATCGCGGCTGGATGATCCTGCAGCGCGGCGGTTTGCAGCTCGAATTCTTCCCCTATCCTGACCTCGACCCAGCTACGAGCTCGTTCGGCTGTTGCCTGCGGTTGGATGATCTCGATGCCATGGTGGCATTGGTGAACGCGGCGGGAGCCGAGGAAAAAAGCACCGGCTGGCCGCGCTTCAAAGCTCCGCAACTGGAGGCGAGCGGCCTGAGGATCGGCTACCTGATCGATCCCGACTGCACGCTGGTGCGGCTGATCCAGAACCCCGACTGACCGCATGCCCGCGAAAATCAAGATTTGCGGGATCAGCACACCCGAGGCGCTCGATGCGACCATCGCGGCGCGGGCGGACTATGCCGGGTTGGTGTTCTATCCAGCGTCGCCCCGTGCGGTTACGTCGAATGTCGCGGGCGCTTTGACATCGCGCGCAGCTGGCCAGATCGCCATGGTCGGTTTGTTCGTCGATGCGGATGATGCTGTCATCGCCGACGCACTGGTGGCAGCCAAGCTGAACGCGCTGCAGCTGCACGGTTCGGAATCGCCCGAACGCGTGGCCCAGTTGCGCGCGCGGTTTGGCAAGCCGGTGTGGAAGGCGCTGCCCGTCGCCAGCGCCAGCGATGTCGCACGCGCCGCAGCCTATGCCGGGGCGGCGGACTTGATCTTGTTCGACGCCAAGACCCCCAAAGGCGCGCTGCCCGGCGGCATGGGGTTGGCGTTCGACTGGTCGCTGCTGGCCGGATATCGCGGTGCCTTGCCGTGGGGGCTGGCAGGCGGGCTAAATCCGACGAATGTTGCCGAGGCGATTGCGCGCACCGGAGCGCCGCTGGTCGATACCTCCAGCGGCGTCGAAAGCGCGCCGGGCGTCAAGGATACCGACAAGATTACCAATTTCGCCTTTGCGGTGCGCTTGGCCTAAATCGCGTCGATCAATAGGCGTCGTTCAGCGCAAAGATCGGCTTGCGGGTGCGCCACTGCCCTCGGGTGAAGTCGGGAAAATCTAACGTGCGATTGCCCTCAGCAATCGATTGTTCCGACAGAGGCGTGATCGCGCTCCAGGCCAGCGCGTCGTAAATGTCGATTGGCATCGGGGCCTTGGCCTTCAGCGCCTCGACAAAAGCGTGGATCACGAACCAGTCCATCCCGCCATGCCCGGCCCCTGCCGCCAGATCGGCGTAGCGTTTCCATAGCGGGTGATCGTATTTCGCAAACCAGCCCTCGGCAGGCTCCCAGCGGTGCGGCTGTGGGCTCTTGCCCTCCAGATAGATCGACTTGTTGACGTCCATCCACAGCCCCTCGGTGCCTTGCACCCGAAAGCCGAGAGAATAGGGGCGCGGCAGCGAGGTGTCGTGGCACAGCATGATCGTTTCACCATTAGTGCAGCCGATCATGGTGTTGACCACATCACCCAGTGCGAATTTCACCTCGGCGTTGGGATGATCGGCAGAGCCGTTCTTGACGACATAATCATGCAGCCCGCGCGCCTTACAGCCGAAGCCGCCAGCGCCCGCTTCGCCCGGCAACGCGACCTTCAGGGTGCGGGTCTGCGGCGGGTAGCACACGCCGGCATCGGCGCAGCCCTGGTACTTCACGGTCAGGGTGGTCGCGCTCGCGCCGGCCGCGGGCGTGCCGGTGAGGGTGCCGAGCAATTCCTTGCGGTAGGTTTCGACGTCGCCGAAGAATTCGTCGCGGTAGGCCTTGCCCTTCGGCAGCGCCATGGTCGCGCCGGTGAAGGCGGCATCGGCCTTGACCGAGGTGCGGTGCCGGTACAGGTAATAGCCGTCGGCGATCCGCCAGCGCACCTCGATGCGGTCCGGCGCGGTGGCCTGCGCGGACAGGACGAAGACCTCGTCGACCGGCGGCAGTTCGAAGTCCTGGGCGACGGCCGAGGTCGCGGGCAGCGCAAGCAGCAGGGCGAGCCCGGCCAGCCAGCGGCGCAGGCGGATCGTGGATGCGGTCATTGGCTCAGTTTACCGGTCGGCTCTCGGCGGCCAGCCATTGCAGGTATTCGGGCAGGCCGGACGCGGCTTCGACCGCGAGCAGCTCCGGGAGTTCGTAGGGATGCAGTTGGCGCAGGCGTTCCTGCAGGGCGGGGTAGGCCTCGGCACTGGTCTTGACCAGCAGCAGGACCTCGGCCGCGGCCTCGACCTTGCGTTGCCAGCGATAGACCGAACGCAGGCCGGGCAGGAGGTTGACGCAGGCGGCCAGGCGCTCGGCCACCAGCGCGGTGGCGATGCGCTCGGCGCTGTCGGCGTCGGGACAGGTGCAGAAGCAGATCAGGGCGCTCACCGGCATAGGGTAGCGGCTGCCCCGATCCGGCGGGCCTGGCGGACATCCGCGTGCGGCCCTTGAAAGTCGGCGGGCCCGCCCCATCTCGGTGGCATGCCGGGTTCGCCCGGTTCTGTTGTCCGCGGTTTGGCACTCGCTTCGCGCGACTGCTAAAATCGCCGGGTTTTTCCACGTCAATCAACCATTTACCGAGGTTGCCATGTCCAATATCAAGCCGCTGCACGACCGCGTGGTCATCAAGCGCATGGAAGAAGAGAAGCTGTCCGCCGGCGGGATCGTGATCCCGGATTCGGCCACCGAGAAGCCGATCAAGGGCGAAGTCGTCGCCGTCGGCACCGGCAAGGTGCTGGACAACGGCCAGGTCCGCGCGCCGCAGGTCAAGGTCGGCGACAAGGTGCTGTTCGGCAAGTACAGCGGCACCGAAGTGAAGCTGGACGGCGTCGAGCTGCTGGTGGTGAAGGAAGACGACCTGTTCGCGATCCTCGGCTGATCGCGCGTCGCTCCCACACATTTCTCATCCGAATAATTTTTCGAGGTAATTCGCAATGGCTGCCAAGGACATTCGTTTCGGCGAAGACGCGCGCTCCAAGATGGTGCGCGGCGTCAACGTGCTCGCCAACGCCGTGAAGGCGACCCTCGGCCCGAAGGGCCGCAACGTCGTGCTGCAGAAGAGCTACGGCGCGCCGACCATCACCAAGGACGGCGTCTCCGTCGCCAAGGAAATCGAACTGGCTGACGCGTTCGAGAACATGGGCGCGCAGATGGTGAAGGAAGTCGCTTCCAAGACCTCCGACAACGCCGGCGACGGCACCACCACCGCCACCGTGCTGGCGCAGGCGTTCATCCGCGAGGGCATGAAGGCGGTCGCCGCCGGCATGAACCCGATGGACCTGAAGCGCGGCATCGACCAGGCGGTGAAGGCCGCGGTCGGCGAACTGAAGTCGCTGTCCAAGCCGTCGTCGACCAGCAAGGAAATCGCCCAGGTCGGCGCGATCTCCGCGAACTCGGATGCCAACATCGGCGACCTGATCGCGCAGGCGATGGACAAGGTCGGCAAGGAAGGCGTGATCACGGTCGAGGAAGGCAGCGGCCTGGACAACGAACTCGACGTGGTCGAGGGCATGCAGTTCGACCGCGGCTACCTGAGCCCGTACTTCGTCAACAACCAGCAGTCGATGTCGGCCGACCTGGATGATCCCTTCATCCTGCTGTACGACAAGAAGATCTCCAACGTGCGCGACCTGCTGCCCGTCCTCGAGGGCGTGGCCAAGGCCGGCAAGCCGCTGCTGATCGTGGCGGAGGAAGTCGAAGGCGAAGCGCTGGCGACCCTGGTGGTCAACACCATCCGCGGCATCGTCAAGGTCTGCGCGGTGAAGGCCCCGGGCTTCGGCGACCGTCGCAAGGCGATGCTGGAAGACATGGCGATCCTGACCGGCGGCGTGGTGATTTCCGAGGAAGTCGGCCTGTCGCTGGAGAAGGCCACCATCAAGGACCTCGGCCGCGCCAAGAAGATCCAGGTGTCGAAGGAAAACACCACCATCATCGATGGCGCCGGCGAAGGCGCGGGCATCGAGGCGCGCATCAAGCAGATCAAGGCGCAGATCGAGGAGACCTCCTCCGACTACGACCGCGAGAAGCTGCAGGAGCGCGTGGCCAAGCTGGCCGGCGGCGTTGCGGTGATCAAGGTCGGTGCCGCCACCGAAGTCGAGATGAAGGAAAAGAAGGCGCGCGTCGAAGACGCCCTGCACGCGACCCGTGCGGCCGTCGAGGAAGGCATCGTCCCGGGCGGCGGCGTCGCCCTGATCCGTGCCAAGGCGGCGATCGCCGGCATCAAGGGCGTGAACGAAGACCAGAACCACGGCATCCAGATCGCCCTGCGCGCGATGGAAGCCCCGCTGCGCGAGATCGTGACCAATGCCGGCGATGAGCCGTCGGTCATCCTCAACCGCGTGGTCGAAGGTTCGGGTGCGTTCGGCTACAACGCCGCCAACGGCGAGTTCGGCGACATGATCGAGTTCGGCATCCTGGACCCGACCAAGGTCACCCGCACCGCGCTGCAGAACGCCGCGTCGATCGCGGGCCTGATGATCACCACCGAAGCGATGGTGGCCGAGGCCCCGAAGAAGGACGAGCCGGCGATGCCGGCCGGCGGCGGCATGGGCGGCATGGGCGGCATGGATTTCTAAGCCCCGCGATCCATCAAGCAAGACCACAAAGCCCGGCCTCGTGCCGGGCTTTGTGCGTTCTGGCGTCCGAGGCGGGAGACTTCCTACCCGCCCCGCGGCAATGTCTGACGCGAAGATCAGAAAACGCCGATATGAACGCGTGCTCGCGGGCGCAACCCTGAGCAGCCGTCCCTGCAACGGAGCGCTGCGTGCCGCGCCTGACCGCACCCCGGCGGCAGGCCGAGGTGTGCGCGCCACTGCCGGCCGCCCACGCCGCTGCGCGTTACGCGCGCCACCTGCCCGAGCGCACGCTGCTGTACGCGCTAGTGCAGGCGCACTACCCGGACTTCATCGCGCGTCTTGAGGCCGAAGACCGCCCGCTGCCCGAGTATGTGCGCGAGGAGTTCGAGACCTACCTGCGCTGCGGCGTGCTCGAGCACGGCTTCCTGCGCGTGGTCTGCGAGCACTGTCGTGCCGAGAGGCTGGTGGCGTATTCCTGCAAGAAGCGCGGGCTGTGCCCGAGCTGCGGCGCACGGCGCATGGCCGAGTCGGCGCGGCATCTGGTGGACGAGGTGTTCGGCCCGCGGCCGGTGCGGCAATGGGTGCTGAGTTTCCCGTACCCGTTGCGCTTCCTGTTCGCCAGCAAGCCTGAGGCGATCGGCCCGGTGCTGGGCATCGTGCATCGTGTGATCGCCGGTTGGCTTGCCGATCAGGCCGGCGTGCCGCGGGATACGGCGCAATGCGGCGTGGTGACCCTGATCCAGCGCTTCGGCAGCGCGCTGAATCTCAACATCCACTTCCACATGCTGTGGCTCGACGGCGTGTACGAGGACACCACCGAGCGTCCGCAGCGCAAGCCGCGCCTGCACCGCACCCGTGCGCCCACATCGGCGCAACTGACGGAACTGGCCAACACCATCGCGCATCGCGTGTGCCGGCACCTGTCGCGCCGCGGCTGGCTCGAAGGCGAAGACGAATCCGTGTTCCTGTCCGACAGCGCGGGTAGCGACGACGGCATGGATGGGCTGCGGATGAGTTCGATGACCTACCGCATCGCCACCGGTCGCGACGCTGGCCGCAAGGTCGTCACGCTGCAAACGCTGCCTGGCGACGCCGGTCCGCTGGAGGGCGACGCCGGCAAGGTCGGCGGCTTCTCGCTGCATGCCGGCGTGGCCGCGGAAGCACACGAAAGCCACAAGCTCGAAAAGCTGTGCCGCTACATCACGCGCCCGGCGATCAGCGAGCAGCGGCTATCGATCTCGCCACAGGGCAGGGTGCGTTACCAGCTCAAGACGCCGTGGCGCAATGGCACCACGCATGTCGAATGGGATGCGGTGGACTTCATCGCCAAGCTGGCGGCACTGGTCCCGCCGCCACGCGCGCATCTCACCCGCTTCCACGGCGTATTCGCCCCGAATGCAAACCTGCGCGCGCAGCTGACGCCCTCGGGGCGCGGCAGGCGGCCTGCGGGCGATGCGGCGCCAGTGGACGTCAGCGCCCACGACGAGCCGCGCAGCCCCGAGCAGAAGCGCCGTGCGATGAGCTGGGCGCAACGGCTCAAGCGGGTCTTTTCCATCGACATCACCACCTGCGCCCACTGCGGCGGCGCGGTGCGGATCGTCGCCAGCATCGAAGACCCCAAGGCCATTCGCGCCATCCTCGCCCACTTCGAGAAACACGGCGCGCTGGAGCAAGCGCACTACCGGCCCGCAGCGCGCGCCCCGCCGCCCGCCGCGTGATGAGGCGCCGGCCACACAGCCGGCAGCCAAGCCAGAGTCCGATCCGATGCGGCCACGACCCCGCAGGGCTGCGCTCGGCCCTGTGCCGGGATTCGGTGAGAAATGGCTACGCACTGAGCCGCTGCGTGGCCCCGCGATGTCGAAAACCCACGCATGAACCCCCGATCTGTGCCCGATCTGTGCCCAAAGCGGCGCTTGCGCGGCCGCTTCCTACCCGCCAGACTCGCCAAAAAGGGCGGTTGAACTTCCTATACCCATATCCCACTTTAGGTTTGGCAGCACCTTTTCAATCAGGTGGTTGTTTACACCAATCCAGCTATTGGCCAATTGAATATTGGTTTCGTCTACTTTTTTTGATTTTTTAAACAGCTTGGTAAAACCGAGTGCCAAAACAGGGGGACCATGTAAAAACGTGCTTCCTGTAATGACTGAACCAACTGTGAGTCCTTTACTGACTTTTTGCGGCACTGTTGCAAAGTTAGCGATGAGGCAGCCTTTTGTCTTATTCAAAGGCCTTACATTTCAAAAACTCTGCTTACCAGGCGCATTTCGCCCAGGGGATCACCATAATAAAATGCTGAGGCCTGGCCTTTGCGTAGTGCACGCATCACCTCAATACCTTTGATGGTGGCGTAAGCCGTCTTCATGGATTTAAATCCCAGCGTGGCGCCGATTATCCGTTTCAGTTTGCCATGATCGCATTCAATCACGTTGTTCCGGTACTTAATCTGTCGGTGTTCAACGTCAGACGGGCACCGGCCTTCGCGTTTGAGCAGAGCAAGCGCGCGACCATAGGCGGGCGCTTTATCCGTGTTGATGAATCGCGGGATCTGCCACTTCTTCACGTTGTTGAGGATTTTACCCAGAAACCGGTATGCAGCTTTGCTGTTACGACGGGAGGAGAGATAAAAATCGACAGTGCGGCCCCGGCTGTCGACGGCCCGGTACAGATACGCCCAGCGGCCATTGACCTTCACGTAGGTTTCATCCATGTGCCACGGGCAAAGATCGGAAGGGTTACGCCAGTACCAGCGCAGCCGTTTTTCCATTTCAGGCGCATAACGCTGAACCCAGCGGTAAATCGTGGAGTGATCGACATTCACTCCGCGTTCAGCCAGCATCTCCTGCAGCTCACGGTAACTGATG
The DNA here is from genome assembly GCF_029277985.1 of Providencia stuartii. Taxonomy (NCBI): domain Bacteria; kingdom Pseudomonadati; phylum Pseudomonadota; class Gammaproteobacteria; order Enterobacterales; family Morganellaceae; genus Providencia; species Providencia stuartii. The sequence continues at coordinate 154,345 of NZ_CP119547.1, forward strand.
CCGTATTTGCAGTACCAGCGTACGGCCCACAGAATGATGTCACGCTGAAAATGCCGGCCTTTGAATGGGTTCATGTGCAGCTCCATCAGCAAAAGGGGATGATAAGTTTATCACCACCGACTATTTGCAACAGTGCCAACGCCGGGTTATTCTTATTTGTCGCTTCTTTACTCGCCTTTATCGGCCTTCACTCAAGGATGTATTGTGGTTATGCGTTATATTCGCCTGTGTATTATCTCCCTGTTAGCCACCCTGCCGCTGGCGGTACACGCCAGCCCGCAGCCGCTTGAGCAAATTAAACAAAGCGAAAGCCAGCTGTCGGGCCGCGTAGGCATGATAGAAATGGATCTGGCCAGCGGCCGCACGCTGACCGCCTGGCGCGCCGATGAACGCTTTCCCATGATGAGCACCTTTAAAGTAGTGCTCTGCGGCGCAGTGCTGGCGCGGGTGGATGCCGGTGACGAACAGCTGGAGCGAAAGATCCACTATCGCCAGCAGGATCTGGTGGACTACTCGCCGGTCAGCGAAAAACACCTTGCCGACGGCATGACGGTCGGCGAACTCTGCGCCGCCGCCATTACCATGAGCGATAACAGCGCCGCCAATCTGCTGCTGGCCACCGTCGGCGGCCCCGCAGGATTGACTGCCTTTTTGCGCCAGATCGGCGACAACGTCACCCGCCTTGACCGCTGGGAAACGGAACTGAATGAGGCGCTTCCCGGCGACGCCCGCGACACCACTACCCCGGCCAGCATGGCCGCGACCCTGCGCAAGCTGCTGACCAGCCAGCGTCTGAGCGCCCGTTCGCAACGGCAGCTGCTGCAGTGGATGGTGGACGATCGGGTCGCCGGACCGTTGATCCGCTCCGTGCTGCCGGCGGGCTGGTTTATCGCCGATAAGACCGGAGCTAGCAAGCGGGGTGCGCGCGGGATTGTCGCCCTGCTTGGCCCGAATAACAAAGCAGAGCGCATTGTGGTGATTTATCTGCGGGATACGCCGGCGAGCATGGCCGAGCGAAATCAGCAAATCGCCGGGATCGGCGCGGCGCTGATCGAGCACTGGCAACGCTAAGCCGGCGGTGGCCGCGCGCGTTATCCGGCCCGCAGCACCTCGCAGGCGTGCCGGGCGATATGACTGGCGGCGGCATCGGAAAGATGCCGGTCGGTAATGATGGTGGTGAACCGGGTCAAAGGTAACGCCATAAACGTGGCCACCTGATTGTATTTCGAACTGTCGCACAGCAGGATGCTTCTCGCGCTGACCTGGCTGACGGTCTCCTTGACGGTAACCTTGTTCTCATCAGGGGTGAATATCCCGCGACTGTCCCAGCCGCTGGCGGAGATAAAGGCCGTATCGATAGCCAGGTGGCGTAACGTACGCGCCGCCGATTCGCCCACGCAGGAGCGGTTCTCCCGGCACAGAGTGCCGCCGGTGTGGATCACGCCGCACTGGCTGGCATCGATCAGCAGCTGGGTTATCTCAAAATCATTGGTGACCACCTGGAGATCGTTCCGGTCGAGGATCGCCCGCGCCAGCGCCAGGGTGGTAGTCCCGGCATCCAGATAGATGCAACTGTTTTTAGCGATATGACTCGCCGCCAGCGCGCCGATCGCCTGTTTCTCCTCACTCTGCAGCGTGCTTTTCACCAGATGACTGGGTTCCGCGGCCAGCCGGCTGACGGCGCGTACGCCGCCCGAGACGCTGACCAGCAGCCCCTGCTCCTCCAGTTTACTGACGTCCCGACGGATGGTCATATGGGACACGCCGAGGATCTCCGTCAGCTCGTTAATGCTTACCGCCCCACGCTGCTCCACCAGGGCTAAAATACGCTGATGTCGTTCTATTGGAATCACCGCTCTCCCCTTACCATTTTTTCACACCAGGCGTCACCACCCAGGCTACGGCCCTGGCGACACCCGGTGTTGTTATCGCGCTTTGCCGCTGTTTTTTACGCTATTTTAGGGCAAGAATCGCCGCTGTGCAGCCTCTTTCCGCCTGTGAATTTTTTATATTCATGTGGGTTATTCGTGATAACTCTCACATAAATTCACATGATAACGCTTTATTCTATCATTAAATCACATTAATTAACTAATGTTCACAAGGAGACCAGCATGGCTGCACACACTAACGTCTGCGTGATTGGACTGGGTTCAATGGGCATGGGCGCCGCCCGCGCCTGCCTGCAGGCGGGCCTGAACACCTGGGGCGTTGACATCAATCCCGACAACTGTCGCGCACTGCTGGCGGCGGGCGCCAAAGGCGCGGGCCCCAGCGCGGTGCCGTTCGCCGCGGAACTGGATGCAGTTGTGCTGCTGGTGGTCAATGCCGCCCAGGTGCGGGGGATCCTGTTCGGCGAGAGCGGCCTCGCCGCCCATCTGAAGCCGGGCACCGTCGTGATGGTGTCGTCCACCATCGCCTCCGCCGATGCTCAGGCCATTGCCGAGGCGCTGGCGGAGTACCAGCTATTGATGCTCGACGCGCCGGTATCGGGCGGCGCCGTGAAAGCGGCCGCCGGCGACATGACGGTGATGGCCTCCGGGAGCGATGCCGCCTTTGCCCGACTCGCGCCGGTGCTGGACGCCGTGGCCGGCAAAGTCTACCGCATCGGGAGCGACATTGGTCTTGGCTCGACGGTAAAAATTATCCATCAGCTGCTGGCCGGGGTGCACATCGCCGTTGCCGCCGAAGCGATGGCGCTTGCCGCCCGCGCCGGGATCCCACTGGAGACGATGTATGACGTGGTCACCCACGCGGCGGGTAATTCCTGGATGTTTGAGAATCGCATGCAGCACGTCCTGGATGGCGATTACTCGCCAAAATCCGCTGTCGATATTTTTGTCAAAGATCTCGGGCTGGTGAATGACACTGCCCGGGCGCTGACCTTCCCGCTGCCGCTCGCTACCACCGCGCTGAATATGTTCACCTCCGCCAGTAATGCCGGATTCGGTCGGGAAGATGACAGCGCGGTGATCAAGATTTTCAACGGCATCACCCTGCCGGGCCATAAACAGTGAGGAGAGACAACATGCAGCTTGGTGTCATTGCCGATGACTTCACCGGCGCCACGGATATTGCCAGCTTCCTCGTGCGCAACGGCATGCCGACGGTGCAACTGAATGGCGTGCCGACCCGCGATATTCCGCTGACCAGCGAGGCGGTGGTCATCAGCCTGAAAACCCGCTCCTGCCCGGCGGAAATGGCCGTCAGCCAGTCGCTGGCGGCCCTGCGCTGGCTGCAGGCCCAGGGCTGTCAGCAGTTTTATTTCAAGTACTGTTCCACTTTCGACAGCACCGCGCAGGGCAACATTGGCCCGGTGCTGGATGCCCTGCTGGCCGAGCTGGGTGAGACGCGGACGGTGATTTCCCCGGCGCTGCCGGTTAACGGCCGCACGGTCTATCAGGGATATCTGTTCGTCGGCGAGCAACTGCTGAATGAGTCCGGGATGCGCCACCATCCGGTGACGCCGATGGAGGATGCGCACCTGGGCCGCTTAATTGAGCGCCAAGGGCGCGGAAAAGCCGCGCTGATTGCCTGGCCGATTGTCGCCCGGTCGCCGCCGCGCTGGCGGCAGTCAACGATCCGGCGGTGCGCTATGTGGTGCTCGACGCCCTCAGCGAACAGGATCTGCTCACCCAGGGCGTGGCGCTGCGGGAGATGAAGCTGGTCTCCGGCGGTTCCGGCCTCGCCATCGGCCTCGCCCGCGACTGGGCGCAGCGCCATGGCGCCAGGGGGGAAAGCGCTCAGGCCGGCATGCCGCTGGCCGGTCCGGCGGTGGTGCTCTCGGGCTCCTGCTCGGTGATGACCAACAGCCAGGTGGCGGCCTATCGTCAACAGGCCCCCGCCCGCGCCGTCGACTTAAGCGCCTGCTTTACCGATCTGGAGAGCTACGTCAGGACGCTGACTGACTGGGTGGACGCGCAGCGCGATGCGCCGCTGGCGCCGATGATCTATGCCACCACCGAGCCGCAAACGCTGCAGCGGATCCAGGCGCAGTATGGCGACAAGGCCAGCAGCGAACGGGTGGAACAGCTGTTTGCCGCTCTTGCCGCCGCCCTGAAGGCGAACGGATTTACCCGCTTTATTGTGGCCGGAGGGGAAACGTCGAGCATTGTGGCGCAGACCCTGGGGGTTGAGGCGTTCCATATTGGGCCGACCATCTCCCCTGGCGTGCCCTGGGTGCGTGACACCCGCCAGCCGCTCTCCCTGGCGCTGAAGTCAGGTAACTTCGGCGATATCCAGTTCTTTGCCCGTGCCCAGCAGGAGTTTCGTCATGACTGAGCAACAACTGCGAGAGGAAATGGTGCAGATTGGCGCCTCGTTGTTTAGCCGCGGCTATGCCACCGGCTCCGCTGGCAATCTGTCGCTGCTGCTGCCGGACGGCAACCTGCTGGCGACGCCGACCGGCGCCTGCCTCGGCGAACTGCAGGCTCAGCGGTTGTCGGTGGTGACGCTGCAAGGGGAATGGATCTCCGGCGACAAACCGTCGAAAGAGGTCACTTTTCACCGGGCGGTCTATTTGCACAACCCGGCCTGCAAGGCGATCGTCCACTTGCACAGCCACTATCTGACCGCGCTCTCCTGCCTGCAGGGGCTCGGGCACTGTTGCAAAGTTAGCGATGAGGCAGCCTTTTGTCTTATTCAAAGGCCTTACATTTCAAAAACTCTGCTTACCAGGCGCATTTCGCCCAGGGGATCACCATAATAAAATGCTGAGGCCTGGCCTTTGCGTAGTGCACGCATCACCTCAATACCTTTGATGGTGGCGTAAGCCGTCTTCATGGATTTAAATCCCAGCGTGGCGCCGATTATCCGTTTCAGTTTGCCATGATCGCATTCAATCACGTTGTTCCGGTACTTAATCTGTCGGTGTTCAACGTCAGACGGGCACCGGCCTTCGCGTTTGAGCAGAGCAAGCGCGCGACCATAGGCGGGCGCTTTATCCGTGTTGATGAATCGCGGGATCTGCCACTTCTTCACGTTGTTGGGGTCTGACGCTCAGTGGAACGAAAACTCACGTTAAGCAACGTTTTCTGCCTCTGACGCCTCTTTTAATGGTCTCAGATGTCCTTTGGTCACCAGTTCTGCCAGCGTGAAGGAATAATGGCCGAGCATATTGATATGTCCGTGGCAAAGCGGGGAGAGGCGTGCGATATCTTCATCATTCAGTGTTTCACCCTGCGCCCGGAGATGATCCAGAGCTGCCTGCATATAAATAGTGTTCCATAACACGACGGCGTTAGTGACCAGCCCCAGAGCTCCCAACTGATCTTCCTGACCGTCGGTATATCGTTTTCTTATCTCACCTTTTTGACCGTGACAGATGGCTCTGGCAACTGCATGACGGCTTTCTCCCCGATTAAGCTGGGTCAGAATGCGCCGGCGGTAATCTTCATCATCAATATAATTAAGCAGATACAGCGTTTTGTTGATGCGCCCCACTTCAATGATTGCCTGAGTCAGTCCGGAGGGACGTTCACTTTTCAGCAATGAACGGACCAGCACTGAGGCCTGTACTTTGCCCAGCTTCAGGGAGCCTGCGGTCCGGATCATTTCGTCCCACTGAAGGACTATTTTTCGGGGATCTGATTGCCCTCTGGCAATATCATTCAGCACGCCATAGTCGGCATCATGGTCCATTCGCCAGAAAACCGAAGCACCGGCATCAGCCAGGCGTGGAGAAAACTGGTATCCCAGCAGCCAGAAAAGGCCAAAGACAAGATCGCTGGCACCTGCCGTATCGGTCATAATTTCGGTTGGATTCAGCCCGGTCTCCTGTTCCAGAAGGCCTTCCAGCACAAAGATAGAGTCCCTCAGCGTCCCCGGTATAACGATGCCATGAAAGCCGGAATACTGATCGGACACAAAGTTGTACCAGGTGATCCCTCTGTTATTACCAAAGTATTTGCGGTTCGGTCCGGCATTGATTGTTCTGACTGGCGTAACAAAGCGCATTCCATCTGCAGATGCCACTTCTCCTCCACCCCATATCTGTGCCAGTGGCAGCGTTGCCTGAAAATCAACCAGTCTGGCATTAGCGCTGGTGATAGTTTCAGCCCGCAGATAGTTCGCTTTTGTCCAGTTCAGCCGGTGTCGGGTCAGTGCAGGAACATTTGATCTGATCAGTGGTTCCAGACCGATATTGCAGGCTTCAGCCATCAGCACGGCGCTGATGCTGACGGGCAGATCATCAACTCTGGCACTGGCTTCACTAGCATGGAAAAACTCATCAGCAAATCCGGTATGGGCGTTAATTTCGAGCAGCAACTCCGTTAAATCCACCGGAGGGAGTAGATCACTGATCATTTTGCTCAGTCGTTTCAGACTGTCCGGCTCATCAAGACTGGCGAGGGGAGAAATTGTCAACCGGGGCTTCGGGCCAGAAACATCGAGTTCGACAGCCTCATTTTCGCCAAGACGTGCAGCAACCTGTCTGTAACGACTATCAAGCTGATGGCCCAGAGATTTTATTGCTTCCTGCGGGTCTGTCGGGTGCCCCAAAGAACGATAAACCTTAATCCGGTTTGCCTGCCAGTCAGCACCCTGTAGTAATCTTGCACGAGGATCTCCCCACCGGTTACTGCCGGTAACGTAGACATCCCTCCGCCTCAGACTATCCTGCAGTTTACTGAGAAAGCAGAGCGTGTATCCCCTGCGGGTGATATGTTTTTCCTTGTTAATCACCAGCCGTTTCCATGACCGACTGATAATTTCCGTTGGTGCGTCGTCAAAAAACTGCCGCCGTGAGCTGAACTCCCGGCTGAGGTAGTCACAGGCATTCAGAGTGGTAACCCCGGCAGGTGCGGATGAAAATTTAACGGTATTCAGCAGATGGGGCAGGAAACGACGAACGCGCCCGTACTGCTCCACCATTTCTTCATGAAAATTATCGTCTGAGGGCCGGGCAATTTCACGGACAAGCGTGATGATTTCAGCCAGCTTTTGCCTTGGGATGTAGCTGAACACCTCAGCACGAATCGATTCGTCCGGTGTTTCTTCTTTCAGCAGGTACGAACATGCGCTGGCGAGCGCCAATGCAGATTTATCCAGATCCTTCAGCGAGCGGAGCCGTTTTTTCTGCCCAATCTTTCTGGCGTCACGGATGATAACGGCCAGCATGGCGTCCAGAACGTCCAATGCATCATCCAGCGCCAGCGTTTCCCATGCAAGGACAAAGGCAACCAGAACCGCCATCCTTTTCTGCGGTGACATCCTGGCAATATTGAACACCGAAGTCATACCAGCATAACGTGCGAGATTTTTCAGGCGCACAGCCGGGAGTGTACTCAGGTTTTCAGCATGCAGGCCAAAATCGTTCAGAGTTTTCCAGCGTTCAATTGCTTCATTAAACGCCGGACCACTGATGGTCACAGGGCCCTTTTTCAGTGATTCCAGTAAAGACAGGCGGCTGCAATCAGTTGGCCCCAGCAGCATCTCCAGCTGTGAACGCTGTTCGGCTGACGGTATCAGTGCCAGTTTGTTCCACAGGCGCAACGTCGCCTTTTCCCTTACCTCTGAAATCAACCGGGTCAGCGTAGTGGCTCCGGGGAGAATAATACGATGTTGCATAAGCCACCCTGTCGCCAGATCGAAAAGCAGGCCAGGACGTTCGTTGCTTATCCAGCTCCGGGTATATAAAAGACGGGTAAGGCGAAATGTCCAGGGCCAGGCAAATTCACGATACTGATAGTGCTGACGTATCAGCGCTGCATGCTCACGGCGGGTATTTTCCCTCTGACCGTATTCTGCAAGAACGGTGATATCACGAATCCCGAGCTGTCTGGCGGTAAAATGCCGGACGCCGGAAGGAATATGATTCATATCGGTGAGGAAGGTGCCCAGAAAACGGACACATCCAATTTGCAGGGCAATGCCCAGACGGTTGTGATCACCTCTGCTTTTTCCGATAAATTCCTTGTCTGCTTCATCAAGGTGAAAATATCGTGCCAGCTGAAGCTCATCCGGTTCACCGGTGAATCTGCCATAGCTTTCAGTCTGCTCAGTGGTCAGAAAGTCAACGGGCATATCGGCCTCCCTGCCTGACGGGCATTTAGTAACATTTTTCCAACCGTACGAAATGTTATAAATTATCAGACATAGTAAAACGGCTTCGTTTGAGTGTCCATTAAATCGTCATTTTGGCATAATAGACACATCGTGTCTGATATTCGATTTAAGGTACATTTTTATGCGAATTTTTGGTTATGCGCGGGTCTCAACCAGCCAGCAGTCCCTCGATATTCAGATCAGAGCGCTCAAAGATGCAGGGGTAAAAGCTAACCGCATCTTTACCGACAAGGCATCCGGCAGTTCAACAGATCGGGAAGGGCTGGATTTGCTGAGGATGAAGGTGGAGGAAGGTGATGTCATTCTGGTGAAGAAGCTCGACCGTCTTGGCCGCGACACCGCCGACATGATCCAACTGATAAAAGAGTTTGATGCTCAGGGTGTAGCGGTTCGGTTTATTGACGACGGGATCAGTACCGACGGTGATATGGGGCAAATGGTGGTCACCATCCTGTCGGCTGTGGCACAGGCTGAACGCCGGAGGATCCTAGAGCGCACGAATGAGGGCCGACAGGAAGCAAAGCTGAAAGGAATCAAATTTGGCCGCAGGCGTACCGTGGACAGGAACGTCGTGCTGACGCTTCATCAGAAGGGCACTGGTGCAACGGAAATTGCTCATCAGCTCAGTATTGCCCGCTCCACGGTTTATAAAATTCTTGAAGACGAAAGGGCCTCGTGATACGCCTATTTTTATAGGTTAATGTCATGATAATAATGGTTTCTTAGACGTCAGGTGGCACTTTTCGGGGAAATGTGCGCGGAACCCCTATTTGTTTATTTTTCTAAATACATTCAAATATGTATCCGCTCATGAGACAATAACCCTGATAAATGCTTCAATAATATTGAAAAAGGAAGAGTATGAGTATTCAACATTTCCAAACAAAGTTAGGCATCACAAAGTACAGCATCGTGACCAACAGCAACGATTCCGTCACACTGCGCCTCATGACTGAGCATGACCTTGCGATGCTCTATGAGTGGCTAAATCGATCTCATATCGTCGAGTGGTGGGGCGGAGAAGAAGCACGCCCGACACTTGCTGACGTACAGGAACAGTACTTGCCAAGCGTTTTAGCGCAAGAGTCCGTCACTCCATACATTGCAATGCTGAATGGAGAGCCGATTGGGTATGCCCAGTCGTACGTTGCTCTTGGAAGCGGGGACGGATGGTGGGAAGAAGAAACCGATCCAGGAGTACGCGGAATAGACCAGTTACTGGCGAATGCATCACAACTGGGCAAAGGCTTGGGAACCAAGCTGGTTCGAGCTCTGGTTGAGTTGCTGTTCAATGATCCCGAGGTCACCAAGATCCAAACGGACCCGTCGCCGAGCAACTTGCGAGCGATCCGATGCTACGAGAAAGCGGGGTTTGAGAGGCAAGGTACCGTAACCACCCCAGATGGTCCAGCCGTGTACATGGTTCAAACACGCCAGGCATTCGAGCGAACACGCAGTGTTGCCTAACCCTTCCATCGAGGGGGACGTCCAAGGGCTGGCGCCCTTGGCCGCCCCTCATGTCAAACGTTAAACATCATGAGGGAAGCGGTGATCGCCGAAGTATCGACTCAACTATCAGAGGTAGTTGGCGTCATCGAGCGCCATCTCGAACCGACGTTGCTGGCCGTACATTTGTACGGCTCCGCAGTGGATGGCGGCCTGAAGCCACACAGTGATATTGATTTGCTGGTTACGGTGACCGTAAGGCTTGATGAAACAACGCGGCGAGCTTTGATCAACGACCTTTTGGAAACTTCGGCTTCCCCTGGAGAGAGCGAGATTCTCCGCGCTGTAGAAGTCACCATTGTTGTGCACGACGACATCATTCCGTGGCGTTATCCAGCTAAGCGCGAACTGCAATTTGGAGAATGGCAGCGCAATGACATTCTTGCAGGTATCTTCGAGCCAGCCACGATCGACATTGATCTGGCTATCTTGCTGACAAAAGCAAGAGAACATAGCGTTGCCTTGGTAGGTCCAGCGGCGGAGGAACTCTTTGATCCGGTTCCTGAACAGGATCTATTTGAGGCGCTAAATGAAACCTTAACGCTATGGAACTCGCCGCCCGACTGGGCTGGCGATGAGCGAAATGTAGTGCTTACGTTGTCCCGCATTTGGTACAGCGCAGTAACCGGCAAAATCGCGCCGAAGGATGTCGCTGCCGACTGGGCAATGGAGCGCCTGCCGGCCCAGTATCAGCCCGTCATACTTGAAGCTAGGCAGGCTTATCTTGGACAAGAAGATCGCTTGGCCTCGCGCGCAGATCAGTTGGAAGAATTTGTTCACTACGTGAAAGGCGAGATCACCAAGGTAGTCGGCAAATAATGTCTAAAACAAAGTTATGCACCTATTAAGCGCACAGCGGAGCAATGAAGGATACCTTGATGAAAAAAATTTTGCTGCTGCATATGTTGGTGTTCGTTTCCGCCACTCTCCCAATCAGTTCCGTGGCTTCTGATGAGGTTGAAACGCTTAAATGCACCATCATCGCAGACGCCATTACCGGAAATACCTTATATGAGACCGGAGAATGTGCCCGTCGTGTGTCTCCGTGCTCGTCTTTTAAACTTCCATTGGCAATCATGGGGTTTGATAGTGGAATCTTGCAGTCGCCAAAATCACCTACGTGGGAATTGAAGCCGGAATACAACCCGTCTCCGAGAGATCGCACATACAAACAAGTCTATCCGGCGCTATGGCAAAGCGACTCTGTTGTCTGGTTCTCGCAGCAATTAACAAGCCGTCTGGGAGTTGATCGGTTCACGGAATACGTAAAGAAATTTGAGTACGGTAATCAAGATGTTTCCGGTGACTCGGGGAAGCATAACGGCTTGACCCAGTCATGGCTGATGTCGTCGCTCACCATATCTCCCAAGGAGCAAATTCAGTTTCTTCTACGCTTTGTCGCGCATAAGCTGCCTGTATCCGAAGCGGCTTATGACATGGCGTATGCCACAATCCCGCAGTACCAGGCAGCCGAAGGATGGGCTGTACATGGAAAAAGCGGCAGCGGCTGGCTTCGGGACAATAACGGCAAGATAAATGAAAGTCGTCCGCAGGGCTGGTTCGTGGGCTGGGCTGAAAAAAACGGACGGCAAGTTGTTTTCGCCCGATTGGAAATAGGAAAGGAAAAGTCCGATATTCCCGGCGGGTCTAAAGCACGAGAGGATATTCTCGTGGAATTACCCGTGTTGATGGGTAACAAATGATATGTGGCGTCATCGAGAGCAGATGCATAACCCTGCGCTCGAGCGGACCTCGCGCATAAAGCCGCGCGAGTCCGCTCACCTTGAACGTTAGATGCACTAAGCACATAATTGCTCACAGCCAAACTATCAGGTCAAGTCTGCTTTTATTATTTTTAAGCGTGCATAATAAGCCCTACACAAATTGGGAGATATATCATGAAAAGAGTTTGATGCTCAGGGTGTAGCGGTTCGGTTTATTGACGACGGGATCAGTACCGACGGTGATATGGGGCAAATGGTGGTCACCATCCTGTCGGCTGTGGCACAGGCTGAACGCCGGAGGATCCTAGAGCGCACGAATGAGGGCCGACAGGAAGCAAAGCTGAAAGGAATCAAATTTGGCCGCAGGCGTACCGTGGACAGGAACGTCGTGCTGACGCTTCATCAGAAGGGCACTGGTGCAACGGAAATTGCTCATCAGCTCAGTATTGCCCGCTCCACGGTTTATAAAATTCTTGAAGACGAAAGGGCCTCGTGATACGCCTATTTTTATAGGTTAATGTCATGATAATAATGGTTTCTTAGACGTCAGGTGGCACTTTTCGGGGAAATGTGCGCGGAACCCCTATTTGTTTATTTTTCTAAATACATTCAAATATGTATCCGCTCATGAGACAATAACCCTGATAAATGCTTCAATAATATTGAAAAAGGAAGAGTATGAGTATTCAACATTTCCGTGTCGCCCTTATTCCCTTTTTTGCGGCATTTTGCCTTCCTGTTTTTGCTCACCCAGAAACGCTGGTGAAAGTAAAAGATGCTGAAGATCAGTTGGGTGCACGAGTGGGTTACATCGAACTGGATCTCAACAGCGGTAAGATCCTTGAGAGTTTTCGCCCCGAAGAACGTTTTCCAATGATGAGCACTTTTAAAGTTCTGCTATGTGGCGCGGTATTATCCCGTGTTGACGCCGGGCAAGAGCAACTCGGTCGCCGCATACACTATTCTCAGAATGACTTGGTTGAGTACTCACCAGTCACAGAAAAGCATCTTACGGATGGCATGACAGTAAGAGAATTATGCAGTGCTGCCATAACCATGAGTGATAACACTGCGGCCAACTTACTTCTGACAACGATCGGAGGACCGAAGGAGCTAACCGCTTTTTTGCACAACATGGGGGATCATGTAACTCGCCTTGATCGTTGGGAACCGGAGCTGAATGAAGCCATACCAAACGACGAGCGTGACACCACGATGCCTGCAGCAATGGCAACAACGTTGCGCAAACTATTAACTGGCGAACTACTTACTCTAGCTTCCCGGCAACAATTAATAGACTGGATGGAGGCGGATAAAGTTGCAGGACCACTTCTGCGCTCGGCCCTTCCGGCTGGCTGGTTTATTGCTGATAAATCTGGAGCCGGTGAGCGTGGGTCTCGCGGTATCATTGCAGCACTGGGGCCAGATGGTAAGCCCTCCCGTATCGTAGTTATCTACACGACGGGGAGTCAGGCAACTATGGATGAACGAAATAGACAGATCGCTGAGATAGGTGCCTCACTGATTAAGCATTGGTAACTGTCAGACCAAGTTTACTCATATATACTTTAGATTGATTTAAAACTTCATTTTTAATTTAAAAGGATCTAGGTGAAGATCCTTTTTGATAATCTCATGACCAAAATCCCTTAACGTGAGTTTTCGTTCCACTGAGCGTCAGACCCCTTGTTGAGGATTTTACCCAGAAACCGGTATGCAGCTTTGCTGTTACGACGGGAGGAGAGATAAAAATCGACAGTGCGGCCCCGGCTGTCGACGGCCCGGTACAGATACGCCCAGCGGCCATTGACCTTCACGTAGGTTTCATCCATGTGCCACGGGCAAAGATCGGAAGGGTTACGCCAGTACCAGCGCAGCCGTTTTTCCATTTCAGGCGCATAACGCTGAACCCAGCGGTAAATCGTGGAGTGATCGACATTCACTCCGCGTTCAGCCAGCATCTCCTGCAGCTCACGGTAACTGATGCCGTATTTGCAGTACCAGCGTACGGCCCACAGAATGATGTCACGCTGAAAATGCCGGCCTTTGAATGGGTTCATGTGCAGCTCCATCAGCAAAAGGGGATGATAAGTTTATCACCACCGACTATTTGCAACAGTGCCCATCGGCGTAGTAGTGGATGTGGTCGATGACAAAGCCGGTGCGGGTCAGCGTGCGCCGGAGGATCGGCAGAAAATCGACCAGGAACGAAGTAGCGCGTGTGACGACGGCCGGTACGCCGACACGCGCCACGGCCTCGGCCCAGCGCGCGGCCGGCGGTTGGAGCAGGCCGTTGTGCACCGAACCGTGGTAGGTGCCGACCGCCAATGTGAGCCAGCGCTCTAGCTCGCGCAGCGTCAGGGCGGCCTTGTTTTCGGAATTGTAGTCGCCGCGCTGGTCAGGGTTGGAGAAGGTCGTTCCCGGCAGTTCGTCGTGAATCATCTGCATCGCCGTGCCGATGATCCGTTCCACGATGCCGCCATAGTGCGGCTGTCCCAGCGGGCGATAGTCCAGCCGGATGCCATGCTGCTCGCAACCCCGGCGCAGGGCCTCGCTCTTGAACTCGGCCGCGTTGTCTAGGTAGAGCAGCAAGGGCTTGCCGCTCATCTGCCAATCCATTTCCACGTTCAGTCCTTCCAGCCAAGGGCGCTTGTCGCAGGCGACATGCACGAGGCACAGGCCAACCGAAACGGCAGACGGCGCTTCCAGCGTGACGACCATGCCGAGCACGCAGCGGGTGAACACGTCGATGGCGAGGGTCAGGTACGGGCGGCCAATAGGTTGCCGGTCGCGGTCATCGACCACGATCAGGTCGATGACCGTATGGTCTATCTGCACCTGCTCCAGCGGCGCGGTCACGGCAGGAGGCTCGCCGCCCACACCTTGTAGGTCACGAGCGGCATCCTGGCCTTCCCGCCGGCGGATGACCTTGCGCGGGTCAAGGCTAGCGATCCGTAAGGCCACGGTATTGCGCGCCGGCACTCGCAGTTTTTGAGCCTTGCACACCTGAGTGACTTCGCGGTGAAAGGCCGCTAGGCTGCGCTTCTGCTTGGTCAGGAACCGCTTTTGCAGTAGCTCGTGGATGACGCGCTCGACCGGTTCCGGCAAGCGCCCCTTACCTTTACCTCCACCGGACTGGCCGGGCACCAGATCCGTCACGAGGCCGCTGCCTTGCCGGGCACGCCGGATCAGAACGTATACCTGGCGCCGAGACAAGCCCAGCGCCTGAGCCGCCATATCGGCCGCTTCGTGCCCGACCGTCTCCGACTGCGCCAACGGACTGATGATCTCCGCACGACGGCGCGCACGCTCCCAAGCCTCATCAGGCAGAGTGGCCACGCCTTGTTCTGGAATCCGTGGGGTGTCCGTCGCCATGCTCACCTCGCTTTGGTGCACACGAGTATTGAGCATAGTCGAGATTGGTGCAGATCACTTCTGATATTGAACTGTCAGGAGCTGGCTGCACAACAGCCATTACGCCCAATCAACTGGTGCAGTCGTCTTCTGAAAATGACATCCATGCCCAGCCCGTGCGCGAGCTGGATCACCGCCCGCACGATAGTTTAGTCACGGGCATCATCCGGGAGCCTGGCGACAAAGGATTGGTCGATTTTCAATGTGGTGATGGGGCAGCATTTCAGATGTTGCAGGCAGGAATAGCCGGTGCCGAAGTCGTCGGCGGCGAAGCGCACGCCGATGGCGCGCAAGGCGTCGAAACTGGCGAACAGGGCTGGATTGCCGAATGCGACCGATTCGGTCAGTTCGATCTCCAGAAGCTCGGCGGGCAGGGCCATATCGGCCAGCACCCGCTTTACCTCGTCGTCGAACGTTGGCCCAACCTGGCTGGCGGACACATTGATGGCAAGACGGAACGGTTGCCATGCCGGTCCTTGCCACTTGTGCATCTGGCGACAGGCCTCGCCCAGCACCCACGCGCCTATTTCCGGCATCAGGCCGAACGACTCGGCCAGCGGCAGGAACTGGCCGGGCGGCAACAGGCCAAGCCTCGGATGCCGCCAGCGCATCAACGCTTCCGCGCCAGCGATCCGGTGATCGCGCAGATCGACCAGCGGCTGGTAATGCAGGTCAAGCTGTCCGCGCGCCGCCGCCTGCGCCAACTCGGCCGCCGTCCATCCGGCGGGCTGCGAACTCGTCATGATCCGCCCCGGAAGGCGCGCAGCAGCCGCGTTACGGCCAGAACGAACAAGCCGGTCAGCGCGAGCGCGGCAACACCCCAATGCTCGCCAAGGAAGGCACCGGCGGTCGTCCCGGCCAGCACGGCGGCGAGAATCGGCAGATGGCAGGGGCAGGTCAACACGGCCAGCGCACCCCACAGGTAGCCGGAAACGGGTTGGCGCGTCTCGGGCGGCAGTTTGTCAGGGGCGTTCACGGCAATGCCTCCTCGTGCGCCCGCTCGGCTGGCATGGAGGCCAGTTGCGCGTCCAGATGGGCCAACGCCGCGCGCCGCCGCTCGACCAACTGGCGCAGCACGGCAAGCTGCGCTGCGGCTTGTGCGCCGTCCGCTGCGTCGAGCGCACGGCACAGCCGCGCCAGGGCATCCAGGCCGATACCCGCCTCGAAGGCCGCGCGCACGAAGCACAGCCGTTGCAAGGCCGCATCGTCGAACACGCCGTAGCCGCCCGTGGTGCAGGCCACCGGCCGTAACAAGCCGCGCACCAGGTAGTCGCGCACGATATGTACGCTCACCCCAGCGTTATGGGCCAGTTGCGATACCGTGTAGGCGCTCATCGCACACCTCCTTGTCCTCACCCGGCGCAGCAGGAAAGCTGCTTCACATCCTTGTTGAAGGTCTGCGCCGCGAGCTTCAACCCTTCGACCATCGTCAGGTAGGGGAACAACTGGTCGGCCAGTTCCTGCACCGTCATCCGGTTGCGAATCGCCAGTGCGGCCGTCTGGATCAGTTCGCCCGCTTCCGGGGCCACTGCCTGCACGCCGATCAGTCGTCCGCTGCCTTCTTCAACCACCAGTTTGATGAAGCCGCGCGTGTCGAAGTTGGCGAGCGCGCGCGGCACGTTGTCCAGCGTTAGCGTGCGACTATCAGTTTTGATGCCGTCATGGTGCGCTTCCGCCTCGCTGTAGCCTACGGTCGCCACTTGCGGGTCGGTGAACACCACGGCCGGCATCGCGGTCAGGTTCAGGGCCGCGTCACCGCCGGTCATGTTGATCGCGGCGCGAGTGCCGGCCGCTGCCGCCACATAGACGAACTGCGGCTGGTCGGTGCAGTCGCCTGCGGCGTAGATGTGTTCCACGCTTGTACGCATGCCGGGGTCGATGACGATAGCGCCTTGCGGGGTGAGCGTGACGCCCGTCGCATCCAGTGCCAGCTTGCGTGTGTTGGGCGCGCGGCCGGTGGCGACCAGCAGCTTGTCGGCGCGCAGTTCGCCGTGCGCCGTGGTGAGCACGAATTCGCCGTCCCCTTCACCATTGATATACGCGACCTGGCTGGCCTGGGTGTGTTCCCTCACCTCGATGCCCTCCATGCGGAATGCGGCCGTGACGGCTTCGCCTATAGCTGGGTCTTCGCGGAAGAACAGCGTGCTGCGAGCCAGGATCGTCACCTTCGCTCCGAGTCGGGCGAACGCCTGCGCCAGCTCCAGCGCCACCACTGATGAGCCAATCACGGCCAGGCGCTTAGGAATCGTCTCGCTGACCAGCGCTTCAGTGGAAGTCCAGTACGGAGTGTCTTTCAGGCCGGGAATCGGCGGCACGGCCGGGCTCGCGCCGGTGGCGATCAGGCAGCGGTCGAATGCCACCACGCGCTCGCCGCCGTCGTTGAGTTGCACGATCAGGTTGCGATTGTCCTTAAAGCGGGCGGAGCCGTGCAGCACAGTGATCGCCGGATTGCCCTCCAAGATGCCTTCGTACTTGGCGTGGCGCAGTTCATCGACGCGGGCCTGCTGCTGGGCCAGCAGCGCCGTGCGCTGGATGGTCGGCGTGGTAGCGGCGATGCCGCCATCGAACGGGCTTTCCCGGCGCAGATGGGCGATATGGGCGGCGCGGATCATGATCTTGGACGGCACACAACCGACATTGACGCAGGTGCCGCCGATGGTGCCGCGCTCGATCAGCGTGACACGTGCGCCTTGCTCGACGGCCTTCAGCGCCGCTGCCATCGCGGCCCCGCCGCTGCCGATGACGGCGATATGCAATGCGCCGCTGCTACCCGTCTTGTCGTTTCTGCCCAGCAGATCGCGCATCTTGTCGAGCAGGCCGGCGCGGTTGTCCGTCGGTGGCGCATCGGCAAGCGTTGCCTCGTAGCCCAGTCCGGCCACGGCGGTAGTCAGCGCATCCGATGACGTGCCCGCCTCAATGGCGAGTTGCGCTGTGCCCTTCGGATAGGACACCAGCGCCGATTGCACGCCGGGCACTTTCTCCAAGGCTTCCTTGACGTGAGCCGCGCACGAGTCGCAGGTCATCCCGGTGATTTTCAGGGTGGTCATGTATTTTTCCTTTTCTGTGGTGGCTACGGCTGTTGCCGTCAGCCACGTTGTTCTGGCAATTCACAGCTGTCCGGCCCGCAGCGGCGATGTGCTGGCGAGATGAAATCCCAGACCGACACCCCAACCATCAAGGCCAGGCCGACATAGAGCAGTCCACCGCTCTGCCAGCCGTAAGCCCGCATTAAAAACACCGCTGCCAGCACCAAGATCGGGCCTATCGTGCCGAGCGCCGTGCGTCGCCACTGTCGATGATTGAGCCAAGCGATAGCATTGGCGAGTAACGCGATGCCGGCGAACATCGGCAGCAGGATGCCAATGAATAGCCCCTCGTACTGGCTCAAGAAGCCCAGTCCGATGGCCGCGCCAAAGCTGGCGATGGCAGGAAAACAGGCGGCGCAGCCCATCGCGGAAACGACGCTGCCGAGCGCGCCGGTTTTGCCAGCGATGCGCGTGATGAGTCCCATGTGTCGCTCCCGAGTTCGGTTAACGGATCAGCGTTTGAGGCTGGACGGATAGCCCGCGTCCTCGGTCGCCTTGGTCAACTTCTGGACGTTGGTCTTGGCATCGTCGAAGGTGACGACGGCCTGGCGCTTGTCGAAACTTACGTCGGTCTTGCTCACGCCCTCAACCTTGGAAAGCGCGTGCTTGACAGTGATCGGGCAAGAGGCGCAGGTCATGCCAGGCACGGACAGCGTGACGGTCTGGGTGGCGGCCCACACGGGGGCAACAACGGCAGCGAGGGCGAGGGCGGCAAACAGTTTTTTCATGATGAACTCCTGTGATTAATAGAAAAATGGCATGACGTAGGGAAATCCGAGCGAGACCAGGACCAGCGCGGCCACGATCCAGAAAATGAGCTTGTAAGTAGCTCGCACTTGGGGAATCGCGCAGACCTCACCCGGTTTGCAGGCTTGCGCCGGGCGGTAGATGCGCCGCCAGGCGAAAAACAGCGCGACCAGCGCTGCGCCGATGAAGATCGGGCGATAGGGTTCCAGCACCGTCAGGTTGCCGATCCATGCCCCGCTGAACCCCAAGGCGATCAAAACCAGCGGCCCCAGGCAGCAGGCCGACGCAAGAATGGCGGCCAGCCCACCGGCGAAGAGCGCGCCGCGCCCGTTTTGTGGTTCAGACTTTTGTGGTTCAGACATACGCTTGTCCTTTCAAATTTGGTTTGGATAGCTTAAGCTTACTTCCGTAGTTATGTACGGAGTCAAGCGATATGCAAATTAATTTTGAGAATCTGACCATTGGCGTTTTTGCCAAGGCGGCCGGGGTCAATGTGGAGACCATCCGGTTCTACCAGCGCAAGGGCCTGCTGCCGGAGCCAGACAAGCCCTATGGCAGCATTCGCCGCTATGGCGAGGCGGATGTAACACGAGTGCGGTTCGTGAAATCGGCCCAGCGGCTGGGCTTTAGCCTGGACGAAATCGCCGAGCTACTGCGGCTGGAGGATGGCACCCATTGCGAGGAAGCCAGCGGCCTGGCCGAGCACAAGCTCAAGGATGTGCGCGAGAAGATGGCCGACTTGGCACGCATGGAGGCCGTGCTGTCTGAACTGGTGTGCGCCTGCCATGCGCGGAAAGGGAACGTTTCCTGCCCGCTGATTGCGTCACTGCAAGACGGAACGAAGCTCGCTGCATCGGCGCGGGGGAGTCACGGGGTGACTACGCCTTAGCGTGCTTTATTTTCCGAATTCTGAGACGACCCCAATCTCAGCTCATCAGTCAATCAGTCACTCGGTTATGACGCGGTTGGCCGCATCACCTCTGCTGAGGGGCTCTATGGCGTTTTGGGCTATGGCTATGACGCCACCGGCAACAGGACCTCGATCACGACCGATGGCCTGAGCCAAAGCTACACCATCAACTACATGAACAACTGGCTGGTGAAGACTGGGCAAACCTCCAGAAGCTATGACGCCAATGGCAACCTGACGAAGCAGGGGGCGGATACCTTCACCTATGACAGCCAGAACCGGCTGGTGGCCGCAACGGTCGCTGGAGTGACAGCAGCTTACACCTACAACCATCTGGATCAGCGTGTAACTAAGACCCTAAACGGCCAGACCCGCCTACTGATTTACGGCTTGGCAGGAAACCTCATCGAGGAGCTGGACGCAGCCACTGGAGACGTGCTGGCGGAGTATATCTGGCTCGATGGCACCCCCTTGAGCTTTGCTCAGTCAGGACAGACCTATCAAGTCCACGTCGATCATCTGGGCACCCCGAAGGCGCTAACCGACGCCAGCGGCCAAGTGGTTTGGAAGGCGAGCTACAGCCCGTTCGGTAAGGCCAGCATCACCACTCAGGGGCCGACCTTCAATTTGCGGTTCCCAGGACAGTATTACGACGCGGAGACCGGGCTCCACTACAACTGGCGGCGTTACTACGACCCGAATACCGGGCGTTACATCACCAGTGACCCGATTGGGCTGGCTGGTGGGATTAACACCTATGCCTATGCGCTGAGCAACCCGATAGGCAATGCAGATCCAACAGGGGAGTTTGTGCCGCTTCTTCTGGGGGCTTATGTTGCCATAGACTTTGCCTTGAGCGCTTGGGACGCCTATGACACCTTCAAGACCATCACCAGTGATTGTGCGACCTCAAGAGAAAAGTGGATTTCCGGGGGGCTTTTTGCTGCTGGGATTATCCTGCCTGGCAACTATAAGGCGCTAGGGAATGTTGCGGAACGCGCTTTTAAAAATACGGCTGATGATTTTGTAGACCTAGCCAGTTCCCAGAGACGTAAGCATATTCTTGATGGTGACGCCACTGGTGGAGGGCATCGAGCAGGAACAGGCAAGCCTGGAAAAAGTGAGTTTCCTCAAAGTTGGTCTGATGAAAAAATTATGCACGTCATTTCCGATATAGCTACCGATCCAAATGTTTCTCGAAAGGCTGGGCGCGGTGGTAGGACTATTGCAGAGGCAGTTAAAGAAGGTATTAATGTTCGTGTAATACAAGAATCTAATGGTGATATTGTTTCAGGTTTTCCAACAAACGTACCAAGGAATCCAAAATGAAAAATGAATATAGAGAAATTGAATCCACGCTAGATCTTTTGCTTATGGTGCTGTCTGATTCGTTTTCTGAATCTGAAAGTATAGAAGTGCAAGAATTTATTGATGTGGGTGAGTATGGAATCGCACTAGAAACTATCATTGACATTATTAATGAAGAGTCAAAGAACATAACAAATGAAGCTGAGTTTCTGATTGAAAAAGCAGGGAGGATAATGAATATGGATACTACATCCATTGTAGATAAGATTTCAAAACATATAGATAAATAATAAGATGAAAAAAACCGGTTTAAAATATAGAGCAGTATATCTGCTTGGATTTCCGTTAGCTGGAGCCTTTATAGGAATTGCAGTGTTCGCTTTATTAAATTATGTGAATGGGCCTCTAAGCAAATTCGCCTTATATCTGTCCGTTGGTGTTTGGGGGGGGGTATGGAGTGTTCTCAGGAATCTATGGATACTTAAATCTAAGGAAAATATTAAAGTTAAAGAGAGCTAATGAGGAATCCAGGGATTAAATACGGCTCACATGGTTCTGCTATTGGCGCAGCATTGGGGACGGCTTATGGAAATCAATAACTGGTTTGATTTTATTATATACACAATTTATTTCTTTGGGGTTGTGATAGTTATCCTTCCTACTGGGGTTATCTTTCTTTGGTTGACATTGAAAAATCTAGTCAAAATGAGAGCCCCGAGATACGAAAAAAAGCACTACAAGTATTTCTCTGCAAGAAATAGATTTGAAGTGTGTGTTGCAGGTGTTTTTTCTGTGGCTTTTTCTGTTTGGTATCTGTTTTTTGCCAAAGGGGGAAATCTGTTTCTTTATCCGTCAGAGGTAATGAGATTTTTTTCAGGCGGATGATAGTGTGGATCAGGCTCTGGCGTTGGCCCAGCCGCCGCCAGCGGCCAAGTGTTTGGAAGGCGAGCCATCATAGAGTCAGTAGAGAGAGATACTTTTGGAAATCAATAGTATTATGATTGGTACAAATGAGTTGTAGCTCCATATTTTAAAGGGGGATTTCAGAGAAATGAAGAATAAGAAGGTAATAACTTTGATAATGGCCGCAGCCGCATCATGCTCGTCAGTCTATGCCGCGACATTACCGACCAGTGAGGTAGACGCATACATACTTGCGATGAACACCATGTCACCTATCACTGCAAAGTACACCATCCAGTACAAGCAAGCGGTTGAGCAGAAATGCAATACAGCCCTGAGCGTTGAGCAGCTCAACTCAAAGGCATTCACCAATGTTGTCCAGGCAATGGTGAGTAGTGAGACCGTCGATAGAATGGGGCTTGATGCTGCTGGTGGATCACTCCAGGATACCCTGTCTGTGATCGGCAAGAACGTCACATGCAGTGACCTGAACGCGCCATTTAAAGCACTCTTGGATGATAAGGACTTCACCAGAAAGCATCAGCACCTATCGAAGGTGCTGCATACTTGGAATGAAGTTGTTTCTCAAAGCAAACCCTGAGTAACAAAAAGGAGCCTAACTGGCTCCTTTTTTAATGGGGATGATGTTACGTTCGTGGACGTTATTTTCACTCGGGATATGTAACGTTGAAAAAGGCGTACCGACAAGAGAGTGGTCACATAGCTCTCCATAATAGATGAGCGACAAAATCTCTTGCTCGTTGATTTTTCCCACCTTAAAAAGGTAATTGATTATTGCTGTATCCAGTAGGTCGTGACACCCATTAAGCAGATCCACGATATTGGCCGCAGCTTCATTTTCCTCTCCGTCATCTCGACCGGCTAATACTGATTCAACCCAAGCCTCAAGGCTCGGATGTCCCTCAGCGAGCTCTATTTGACGGCACTCGTTCTCGATCAACCCTGTGATTGCTTCGTTGAGCGTTCCGCCATAAGTCGGCATGTTGAGAACAACTCCAAATCCGGGGATTTCTTTTTGGATTGGCTTCGCATCCTTGGGAGCTGATTTCAGCCACAGGAAAAACCAGATCCCAGAGCTTATGTCTTCCGGCTTGACCTGGTTGGCCGCAAGGAATTTGGAAACCTCGTTACAGATGATGCCATCTGGCGCTGCCATCTCGTAAATACCCGCCATCAGATCTTCAAGGCTCTTATACATATTATCTCTCGCACCTGTACATGATGTTTTCACTATCGTTGTTAAGCGTTTTTTCAGCAAGTATGTTCCAGCGAGACATCTTATACCATTCCATCCAAATCTGTAAAATTACCGTATTACCGTAATTATGATAATTACGGTAAATAAATTTGAGTTCCTCTTGCTGTTGTTCTACTTATTAAAATGTATCTTTGAAAAAGTAGAGTTTTTGGAATAGGATAGGTGGTGCTGAATGCCCACTTTTTACAAGGAGCGCGACCAGTGATTTTTGATGTAAGAGCGACCTTTGAAGTGGCACTCCAGACGGACACCCACCTGGTACTTATCGATCTGGATCAGGGAGCATCAGTTACGAACGATGCTGATGCAGTGATCGCCTGGTTGGCCGCAAACCTCGAAGGTGGAATTGGAAAACGTAAGGTGTACTACCGGGACACCGATGGACGCTTTGATGAGCTCAAGGTTAATGCCGGTGCTTTTGCCGGATTTGCACCTTGTAGCGAAGGCCAGCAGACCACCTTGGCTGGGATGCTCGGCCAGTAACTTTGTGTGGAGAACTCGATGTTAAACAAAAACAAATTTGAGAAAGTTTTAAAGAGAATCCTCGATAAGAACTTTGAGCGCTGCTCTATTTGCAGGAAACCATTCCCTGGACCGTGCCATACTTTTGCTGGTTTGGATTCGGACAATAAAGTTCAGAACGTAGGTTCTTGCTGTCGGACCAGTATTGTGGACTTGCGGCATGGAGGTGTGTATACGACCGCTCCTGTAGATACTCAAGAGGGGCAAAGTCAGGCGCGTGAGCTACTCGCAACACATCCTTGTAAGGGGATGATGGGACATGCTTAGCAAAAAAGTCTTTTTCATTAGTCAAGCGGAGGCCGAAAGACTGGAGCCGGTTCCCGGTGCGGCCATGATCTCCATAACTGACCCAGACAAGTCCCCTGCCGCTCTCGGACAGTGGGGGCAGTTGTACCGCGATAGCTTCTATGACGGCGGCTATTCTGAGAACACCATCCACACGATGAAGGCAGCGTTCCGGATGAATTACGCCTCTTACATTGACTCATCCCAGGCTGAAAAGCTGTCCACCTTCCTGGATGGATTGGTTGGTAGCGGTATCGATCAGATCTTCGTTCATTGCTATTACGGAGAATCCAGAAGTGGCGCGGTAGCGCTGTACCTCCAGAACAAACATGGATTCACTCCGAATAAGCCGATCACCAAGCCCAACCGAACAGTTTACGAATTGCTGTGCAATCCAACCAAGTTTGAACCACTGATGCAAAGCTACGAAACGCAACATATGGAGGAGGAACTACCTCTTCACCTCAAAATATGGGATTTTCTTCTCGTTGCGGTCGGGCTTAGGAGGTAACTTTGCACGACACAAACAATGACAAGGAAGAGCTAGTTTCACATGCGAAAGTAAATGTTCCGGCAGAACAAAGCATTCGCGGTGAACTGTTGCCGTCATCGAGCTCGCTCCGGAACATCCAGGACAACCCCGCCGTCGCCTATCTGGTGAGCCTCGGGTCAAAGCGAAGCAGGCAGACCATGAGCTCATTCCTCAACATTGTCGCCAAGATGATCGGGTTTCAGAACCTTCGTGACTGTGCATGGAGCTCAATGAGGCGGCACCACATATTGGCGGTGCTGGAAATGCTGGGGGATGCAGGGAAGGCTCCGGCAACGATCAACACCTACCTGTCAGCGCTCAAAGGGGTGGCTCTTGAAGCCTGGACGATGAAGCAAATTGATACGGATAGCTTCCAGCACATTAAGCAAGTCCGTTCAGTACGTGGATCTCGACTTCCTAAAGGGCGGGCACTTGAACGCCATGAGATTCGCAGCCTCTTTTTCACATGTGAAAGTGATTCAAGCGCCAAAGGGCTTCGGGATGCGGCCATTCTCGGGGTGCTCCTCGGGTGTGGCTTGCGCCGCTCGGAAATCGTTGCGCTGGACATGGGAAGCATGATCTACAAGGACCGCGCTCTCAAGGTTCTTGGCAAGGGCAACAAAGAGAGAATGGCGTATGTGCCTGGTGGCGCATGGAAAAGACTGGATAAGTGGGTTGAAGAGGTTCGAGGAACGCATGAAGGGCCTTTATTCCCGAGGATCAGGCGGTTTGATGATGTGACTGGAGAGCGGATGTCGGATCAGGCCATCTACCACATCTTGGAGACCAGAAGAGTTGAAGCCGGTCTGGAGATGTTTGCGCCCCATGACCTGCGACGCACCTTTGCCTCCTCGATGCTGGATAACGGTGAGGATATTGTGACCGTGAAGGACGCAATGGGCCACTCAAGCATTGCAACTACCCAGAAATATGACAGACGCGGCGATGAGCGTTTGAAGAGAGCGAGCCAACGCCTCGATATAGCGGATTAACAGCATGAATGATGAAGAACTCGAACTTGCCAGAGCCGAAGCCATGAAAGCCGATAGGTGCTTTTCAAAAGGACGGCTCAGGGACGAATTTCGGATGAAGCCTAAGCCAGGAGTAGAGCCAGTTTCGTTCTACAAAAACGGGTATGGTGGCCAATTTGGAGTGTACCGGATAGCAGATTGCCAACCAATGCGGAGAAGGGGTTGTTCACCGGCATCACAAAAGCAAATAAGGGCGCAATCCATCCTTTCGGTCAAGGCAAGAATGCGTAGCAACCTGGCTAAATTTGCCCAACGCGCCAAAAATGTAAAGTTAGCTTTAAATTCTAAAATCACTCACTTGAATTCTCGTTCTCAATCAGCGCTTGCTTCCAATATTCTGGTTCAGCATATCGAGCAACCAATGCATCGATATCTATTTTTGAGGTTGATGGACTAAACTCAAAATTGCCATACATATTGATGTGCTGCCATGCAACGGGCGAAATACTGTGAAGCTGAGCCAGTGCATTTTGATCTCCTACTGTTTGCTTCTGTTCATAGACACGAGATAGCAGCACTGTGTTGTAGTAAATGACCGCGTTGGTGATGAGCCGAGAGCATTCATTCCATATTTGCTGCTCCTCTTCTGTTTTTACTCTGAATTTTCCACCGTTAACAAATGCAACTGCTCGTCTAAGACGATGATAGGCTTCGCCACGATTTAATGCTTTTTGTACACATTGACGTAAGCCAACATCGTCGACAAAGTCGAGAATGTATAGCGTTCGGCATATGTTTTCCAACTCCCATAATGCTTTCTTGGTCTGATTCTGACGCGAATAGCTCGAGAGTTTGCGAACAATCGTGGCTTGAGTAACATCTTTTTGAGCTAGCGATGCCATGATCCGTTGAATATTGGGCCATTCACGTTCAATCAATTCATCGTTGGTTTTTCGGGCAGGCTTTATTAGCCAGTCACCACACTCATTGGGATGTTGTGAGCCGACTAACGTATCCATTTTCTTATGCAAATCACGATAACGAGGTGCAAAATGATATCCAAATGCATGCAAAATCCAAAAATTAACCTGATTGGTGCCATGGGTGTCAGTGGAATGCCGTTCTGGCTTTATATCAGAGGTATTGTTATGCAATAAATCGAAAACGTAATGGCTTTCATGTTCGTGAGTCCCAATAATCTTTGCATTTATAGGAACATGATTTGCGACCAACGTGTAGGCGCTGACACCTTTCTGTAAACCAAAATACTTAGGAGAATATCGAGCGTTAAGGGTGTTAATTTGCGTTTCCATCCGCTGGCCATCGCTACTTGAATGGAGCGAGTCCTGAATATCATAGAGATGAAATGCGGGTAGCTGGCTGGTCGCATTACTAATCGCATCATTAGCCGCTCGTAATGTCTCCAAGCGTAGATAATTTCTTGATGTCCCCGCCATTGATGCTGAGCTAAGGCCTGAAACCTCAGCCATTTTTGCTAACCCCATGTTTGTTCCCATCGCAACAATACAGGCGAAAATTTCACGGGGATCAGCTTCATGCTTTACATAACGATCTAATACATGGGTAAATGCATTTAAAAATCCAGTATTACCCGCAACAAACCACAGTAGATCCGCAATACCAATTCCTGGTAACTGGCTGTAAAAATCGCTATTAACGGATTCATCACTGCTCGGATAAAGCAGCTTCCAACGACGCTTTTCGGCAGCCCCAATTACTTTAATATGTTTGTTGACCCCATCAGAAATATGTTGGTTAATCGCACTATAACGTGCTGCTAGCATAGTATGAAATACAGCCAGAGTATCTTGGATAGGGGCCAATAAAATGGGTGCACCAATATCTTGCAATACTCGTTCTTTATCCTGCCATCTAAGATCGCTTATTAAGTCATCTTCAAAGCGGCGAAATTCATTACTATGTTTAACGTACACATCACCCGCTTCCAGTGAGTTGCGTAGTAGGCGATAGACCAAAAACTCATAGCGATCTACATCAAGCGTTTTAAATGTTTTGCCCTCTTTACTAAACAAATATCGGCGTAAACCTTTAGGAATAATCTCAGTCGGAAATGAATTAGGGTCAGTTTGCCTTGGTGATTTTTCTGTGCGCAATAAGTTTTGTAAAAACGCGATAGCTTCAAGCAAAGGAGAGTCTTCTACACGTCCGGCAAAATCCAGATCAGTAAAAAGTTGCCTTAAGTTACGTTTGAATGTGGCGGATAATTTTGTGTAATGTGACCATTCAAATGCCGTTTTGTCGAAAGCAATATTGCGTAAGTAATCAGCAACTAATGGGAATCTCTCTTGTTCAAGCAATGCATAGGCTTTTTCTTTAATAATGGAAAAAGGTGTGTCATCGGTGATGGTGTCATCCGTAAACAGGCTCAATACATGACCCGCAGCCTGTAAATTTTTCGCTGCATTGGTAACCGCATTATTCATTGCTTCTTCAGCGGCACGCTTGGCCTGTTTCTCGTATTGATCGACCCAATGGAGCAATGCTTCAATTAAGTTGTCATTAATTTGCTGAAACCGATGAAAAGCAAAAAACAGCAGATATAACTGAGCAGTCTCTTTTTTCATGCGTTGAAGTTTATAAGTGGTATAAAACTTAACCATAGAAGCATAATACTTGCCGCTTTCATTGGAGATCCCCGCTGTTATGAGGAACTGCTTGGCAAACTCATGTAGAGGCTGGAAAAACTGCCGCCGTGCGACTTCATGTCGCAATTCTTTATAACTGAAATCTTTAGCTTCATGTTTTAATGCGCTGACGCGAAATACTCCTGACTCAGCCCGAAGCAAAGCCGCTAATTGCTGATCGATAAGTGAAGTCATGCAAGTGCTAAGTAATCGAGCAATACGGGTGCGTTCATAAGCCACCACTCTACCAATCATCTCTTGCATATACCGATAACTGGGCATGACAATACGGTGTAATGCTAAGTATTGGGTTAATTCACGAAAGATAAAGATAGGTTGTGTCGATAACATCGCAACCCGCTGTGCTTTATCTTCCAAATCAACTTTTACCTCATTATCACATTGTTTATACTGGAATAAATCAAGAATTGCTCGTTGTTGTTCAGCCCTAATCGGTCTTGAGGGACTTTTCAGTCTTGAAAGCGTTTTGGTGGGAAAGTACAGCGCGGCAATGTAATCCAAGTCATTTAGTACTGACGATTCTTGTTCATAACTGAAAAACTGCCGTTTGGCTTTGAAATAGCCCAGTTGCAATACTAAATGGGCTGCCACAGAAAACGTTCGGGTATTGTCGAATAGCTCGCGCTCTTTAGCACTTAAGTCAAAATATAATCGACGATCATCATCTGAGAAATGAGGTAATCCAAACAGTTCATCTATTTCATCAGTTGACAAAATAGATAGCCGCCGAACATCATTTTTCATGGTGCCCTCCCTATTTCACTACATCAAATAATTTCCCGCTCCGCGAGATGTGCAAGTGGAACCATACTTTTATGTAAGATCCCAAATACAACGAATTGATGCTCATGTTGGATGTAATAGATGACATGACTTGAATAAGGGAAGCTAAACACATTCATGCGTACCTCGGGTCTATTTTTCCCAAGGGTGGGTGTTTCAGCCAGCAGTTGAATCGTTTGTCTAAGTCCTGATAAATAGGTCTTCGACTGAGTCGTTCCCCATTGGGCTAACGTAAAGCGGTGAATACCTATCAGATCAGATTGTGCATCGGGCGTTAAATGATAAGTTACCGGCATTAGTCATACTGCCCTGCGGCCAGCTCATCAAAAAAGGTATTACCATCAACCAAATTGCCCATTTTGATGTCAGTTATGGCTTTCACCGCTTTGGATTGAAGCAAATGTAATTTTAGTGTCTCGATACTTTGGTATGCATCAGCTGAAATAACAACGGCCACAGGCTTGCCATTTTTATGGCACTGTTGCAAATAGTCGGTGGTGATAAACTTATCATCCCCTTTTGCTGATGGAGCTGCACATGAACCCATTCAAAGGCCGGCATTTTCAGCGTGACATCATTCTGTGGGCCGTACGCTGGTACTGCAAATACGGCATCAGTTACCGTGAGCTGCAGGAGATGCTGGCTGAACGCGGAGTGAATGTCGATCACTCCACGATTTACCGCTGGGTTCAGCGTTATGCGCCTGAAATGGAAAAACGGCTGCGCTGGTACTGGCGTAACCCTTCCGATCTTTGCCCGTGGCACATGGATGAAACCTACGTGAAGGTCAATGGCCGCTGGGCGTATCTGTACCGGGCCGTCGACAGCCGGGGCCGCACTGTCGATTTTTATCTCTCCTCCCGTCGTAACAGCAAAGCTGCATACCGGTTTCTGGGTAAAATCCTCAACAACGTGAAGAAGTGGCAGATCCCGCGATTCATCAACACGGATAAAGCGCCCGCCTATGGTCGCGCGCTTGCTCTGCTCAAACGCGAAGGCCGGTGCCCGTCTGACGTTGAACACCGACAGATTAAGTACCGGAACAACGTGATTGAATGCGATCATGGCAAACTGAAACGGATAATCGGCGCCACGCTGGGATTTAAATCCATGAAGACGGCTTACGCCACCATCAAAGGTATTGAGGTGATGCGTGCACTACGCAAAGGCCAGGCCTCAGCATTTTATTATGGTGATCCCCTGGGCGAAATGCGCCTGGTAAGCAGAGTTTTTGAAATGTAAGGCCTTTGAATAAGACAAAAGGCTGCCTCATCGCTAACTTTGCAACAGTGCCCGGTAAAAGTACGCCGGAGTGAATTCAGCAAAAGAGGAGAGCGGGGAGCATGGCCATTTAAGCCACTGAAGGCAGTCGATATGTAGACCCCCGATGTGGACGAAGGTCTTATTTGCCTTCTGACTTTTCCGCCAGACCGACTGAAGTTCATGCCAACAGCAATCATAACGGTTACTGAATTACCAGGTGAATGCTTCTATAGTGGGATTACCTTAGGCACCACATGGAAAAGAAACAATGACGGTAGGATCACGCTGGTTTAAATTTGATTTTCATAACCATACCCCGGCCTCAGATGACTACAAAGTCCCAGATCTCCAGCCCCGGGAATGGCTGCTGGCTTACATGCGGCAACAGGTCGACTGTGTTGTCATCAGTGACCATAACAGTGGGGCATGGATTGACGTGTTGAAAGCGGAACTGGCGAACATGTCCCGGGACGCCAGTTCCGGTGAACTGGCAGACTTCCGGCCGCTGACTTTGTTTCCCGGTGTGGAGCTCACGGCCACCGGCAACGTTCATATCCTCGCCGTGTTGCACACCCAGAGCACCAGTGCCGAGGTGGAACGGCTACTGGCACAGTGCAACAACAACTGTCCTATTTCGCGTGAAACCCCCAACCATCATCTTGTGCTTCAGCTGGGACCCGCGGGCATTATCAGTAATATCCGTCGTAACCCGGAAGCTATTTGTATCCTCGCACACATT
The DNA here is from genome assembly GCF_029277985.1 of Providencia stuartii. NCBI lineage: Bacteria > Pseudomonadati > Pseudomonadota > Gammaproteobacteria > Enterobacterales > Morganellaceae > Providencia > Providencia stuartii. The sequence goes on from NZ_CP119547.1 coordinate 185,071, forward strand.
GATGCGGCGAAAGGCGTTCTGACAAGCCTTACTAATCAGGGGGAACTGACGGCCGCTTTTCAGTCAAATCCTCATGCAGTGGAGATCAGACACCGGGAGGAGGAGATTACGAACGGGACTCACCGGCGTTTAATTGCGGATTTGCCATGGCTTCGGGGATCAGATGCGCACCACCCTGAACAAGCGGGAGTGCGCACCTGCTGGCTGAAGATGTCCGAGCCTGATTTTGACGGTCTCAGGCACGCATTACTCGATCCGGAAAACTGCGTGCTGTTTGATGATAATCCACCGGAGGCACCAGCTTCACATTTGCGCAGCCTGACATTCAGGACCCGTCTTTGCCAGCCGGCAGATCAGTATGGAGCCTCCGTTGAGTTTAGCCCGTTTTACAATGCGGTGATTGGCTCCCGGGGCAGTGGTAAATGGCTAAATTTGCCCAACGCGGTTAAAACGTAAATTTAGCCGAATTTTATAAGGTTCAAAATGTATACTATTTGATAGCTCTGGTTATTACCTATCAAAACTACTATCATAAGTGCATTATCAAAACCTTTAAAGAGATATGGTGATTTATGTCCAAAGTTGGTTATGCTCGAGTGAGTTCCACGGGTCAAAGCTTAGAAGTGCAACTGGGCAAGTTACATCGAGCTGAGTGCAATAAGATATATCAAGAAAAACGCAGTGGGAGGACGGCTGAACGGTCTGAATTTCAATCTTGCATGAGTTATTTACGTGAAGGGGATACCCTAGTGGTAACCCGACTCGATCGTCTTGCTCGCTCAGTCGTCCACTTAGCCCAGATTGCTTCGCGTTTTCAAAGTGAAGGTATTGATTTGCTCGTTATCGATCAGAACATTGATACGAGCACTTCGACTGGGAGACTCATGTTCAATATGTTGGCTGCTATTGCTGAGTTTGAAAATGACTTGCGGACAGAGAGGCAAGCTGAAGGTATCGCAAAAGCACATGAAAATGGAGTTAAATTTGGTAGGCCTGTAAAACTTACGGACACCTTAAAACAAGCAATTTATGATAAAAGAGCTGAGGGGGCCACTATTGGTCAGCTTGCCAAGGAGTATCACCTTGGAGAAGCTTCTATTTATCGGGCAATAAATTCAGTTAAGCAATCAATTGTTTCCCCCTACTCGATAGATGTTAAAGAGCTGCGAGATTATGGAAAATATAAAACGTGATTGATACTGACTATTGTATGTATTGACGTTTAAAATTAGCCTTACTGTATTAACGTAACATCAATAGGTATGATAAATTTTCCTTATCTAAAGAGCCTTAGCCTAACATTAATATTTCTACGAACAGTTAATGCAGCGAGTCACGGTAGGATCAAACATAAGCCGATTCAAATCGATATCTTCACCACAGACAAAACAGCTGCCATATTCATCGCTATTTATGCGCAATAATGCACCTTCAATAACTTGTAACTGATGCTGCTTGCGTCTCGCAGTTTCTAATTCCATTTGCTGTCCTTGCAATGCATCTATACGTGAAAGACGTCCGAGTCGTGATTGGTCAAGTTCGACAACTTGCACATCACTCGTTTGTGCTGCAATCTGCGCTAACAAACTTTCCAGCATTTGCTGTAACTGTAAATGCAGTTGTTGCTTTAGCTGCTCGTTCATTTCACCTCCAAACTTAAGCGTCAGAACCTATCTCTATTACTATGCACTAACCAGCGTCTTGGATACTGATTAGTGCAATATCAATAGCTGTTAGCGCAATAATAATAATGGGATATGGCTTTTACTGATCATCTTTGTGGTATTGCTTCCCACAAAAAACTCTCTTATCCGCGAATGGCCGTAGGCCCCCATCACCATAAGATCGATGTGATGCTCAAGTTGATAGATCTCAAGAGCCGTTTGAACTTCTCCCTGACAAACAGCGGTAACCACATTGAAATTCGCCGCCATCAGAGATTCGGTCACCAACGCCAGTTCTGCTGTCGCCTGTGATTGAGCATCAGACACCATCACCAAATGACATTCAAGCCCTTTTAAGAGTGGACTTGTTAGCACTTGATTAAGGGCTTTTTTCGCAGTAATGCTGCCATCGTAGGCAATCATAAATCGTTTCGGTGCTTCAAACTCTGTCATCACCACTAAAATAGGCTGCTTAACTGTGCGAATGACGTTTTCTAGATGGCTGCCAATCGCCTGCGCTTGATCTTGATGTTGCTCCCCTTGACGCCCCATCACCACCAATCTGGCATGGGATTCTTGCTCTAACAGGGTTTCGACTAAATCGCCGTGACGCTGCAAGGTTTTAACCACGACTGCAGGTTGTGCCTCCACGATGCGCGTTTGCGCATCTTGCAACATATACTTACCCTGCTCGAGTGCCAGCTTGCCCCGGCGCGCTTCGAGCTCAACCATTTCATTGAGCAAGTGCTCCCGTGTACCTAGGCCAATATTTCCCGACAGATCTGACTCTATCGGATAGGCTGACTTATCCAATACATGTAATAGGATTACAGGGGCATTCAGTTGAAAGGCGGCCCAGCCACTGGCATCACATACAGCGGATGTCACATTTGAACCGTCAATACAAGCAATCACATTTGTCATCGTTTTATTCCTTTGTTGTTGTGTTGCTAATGGCTTAGTGACCAGACATCATTTTTTCAACTTCTTCTGGCTTATCGTGTACCCCAAATTTATCGACTATGGTGGCACTGGCTTCGTTAAGGCCAATCAACTCAACCTCAGTCCCCTCGCGGCGGAATTTAATCACTACCTTGTCGAGGGCCGATACCGCGGTAATATCCCAAAAATGTGCTTGAGATAAGTCGATAGTCACTTTATCAACCACTTCCCTAAAATCGAATGAATTACTGAACTTATCTGATGAAGCAAAAAAGACTTGTCCAATAACCTGATAATGGCGACCAGTGTCAGCAGCAGTCGTTGTACTCTTAACCACCATAAAACGTCCCACTTTATTAGCAAAAAATAGGGACGCGAGTAATACACCTACAAATACCCCAATTGCTAAGTTATGGGTAGCGACCACGACCACAACCGTCGCCACCATCACAAGGTTGGTTGACATAGGATGATGCTTAAGATTACGGATTGAATCCCAAGAGAATGTACCGATAGCCACCATGATCATCACGGCAACCAGTGCCGCCATAGGAATAAGCTTTAACCACTCTCCTAAAAACACCACCATCACAAGTAAAAAAACGCCTGCAGCGAAGGATGATAAACGTCCGCGACCACCCGATTTAACGTTGATGATCGACTGACCAATCATAGCGCAACCAGCCATACCGCCCATTAAACCCGCGCCGATATTGGCAATACCTTGGCCCTTACACTCGCGATTCTTATCGCTTTGGGTATCGGTTAAGTCATCAACTATGGTGGCGGTCATCATAGATTCCAGCAAGCCCACCACGGCAAGGCCGGCCGAGTAAGGGAAGATGATCATCAGAGTTTCAAGGGTCAAGGGCACTTCAGGCCAGAGGAAAATAGGTAAAGTATCAGGCAGTTGTCCCATGTCGCCGACAGTACGAATATCTAACCCCATATAAACCGCAAAAAGCGTTAATCCGACAATACACACGAGAGGCGAAGGTACGGATTTACCAATCACAGGGATGAGTGGGAATAGGTAAATGATACCGAGGCCAGCTACCGTCATCGCATATACGTGCCAAGTCACATTGGTCAGTTCGGGCAACTGGGCCATAAAGATCAGAATCGCCAGTGCATTCACAAAACCCGTCACCACAGAGCGGGAGACGAAACGCATCAAGCTACCGAGTTTTAAGTAACCCGCAGCAATTTGCAGCACACCGGTTAATAAGGTCGCCGCGAGTAAATACTCAAGGCCATGTTCCTTTACTAAGGTCACCATTAACAGTGCCATCGCGCCTGTTGCGGCAGAGATCATGCCAGGACGGCCACCAGTAAAGGCAATAACCACAGCGATACAGAATGAAGCATATAGGCCGACCTTAGGATCGACACCTGCAATAATAGAAAAGGCAATTGCCTCAGGGATTAACGCCAGCGCTACCACAATACCGGCTAACAGATCTCCGCGTATATTGGAGAACCACTCTTTTTTCATGGTTTGAATCATGTTACTCACTCTGATTAAAATTAAATCAATAACAAAAGCTAACGCTAGCCATATACACAGATGTGCAAAGACAAGAGCTTTTTCGTCAACGTGACGAATCAATATTAGATTTATGGAGGTACAACAAAAGCTACCGAAGGGTAGATACTACGAACGGATCTGAGCGATCCAAAATGAAGGGGGTTAAACTAATGCGGCTTAAAGCTCATTACAGAAATTATCCTTACAACAGGTAAAATGAGTAAAATTTTGATTTTTAGCTATATACAGAAACACAATATAGAGTTAGGTAAGGATACCGTTCAGGTCGTTGAAAGTCAAAGGACCAAAATCAGATTAACTATGATCCGGTAAGCTGTAACGACTTAAATTCAGTGTTAATGAGCGTAACCAGATAAATTCCACATTAAAAACAAAAAAACAGTGGCTTAATTTAGCTCAAGAGCTTAGTTATAAAGCTAACTTTACATTTTCGGCGCGTTGGGCAAATTTAGCCAACCTGGCAAAGGCCTCTGTCATGGCACAAAGGTGGGTCGCTCTGGAACCTCTGGTTCTCGATACCGAGACGACCGGACTTGGTGAAAGAGACCAGGTGATCGAGCTGGCTGTTACTGACATCAGAGGCGCGGTTCTCCTCTGCACCAGATTACGGCCAACCGTGGAAATAGACCCTCAGGCAATGGGTGTTCATGGCATCACCGAGACTGAGCTGTCGAATGAGCCTACGTGGACTCAAGTTGCGCCAGCTCTCGCCCGGCTTTTGTCGGGCCGTCATCTGGTGATATTTAACTCCAGTTTCGACAGTAGGATGTTGAGGCAAACAGCCAGTGCATTTGGAGACCAACTCTCTTGGTGGCAAGAGCAGAACTGTCTGTGCGCGATGAAGCTGGCGGCTGATGCCTTTGGCTCAACCAACCGGCACGGCACAATCTCACTTGCGGATGCCACCTGCGAGGCAGGTGTGAGCTGGAAAGGTCGAGCCCATTCAGCAGCGACCGACGCTATTGCCACCGCCGACTTGGTGACAGAGATAGCCAAAGTCCAACGTGACCTCGTGGTCCAGCTCCAGGAGCTTCAAAGCAAAGGTAATTTGGAATGACAGAACAATCCTACGGCGAAAGTCTCAAATTTTTCTCAGACTGGCAGAAGGACCCCGCGAAACGCACCGGCCTGAATGTGCAACACACGCTAACCAGAGGTGAATATCCTACGGTCAGCATCGAGATTGCGCCGATCAGGGCATCGGGGTCCAGCCCAGACTGGAAAAGCAAGATCACGGTGCAGCTCACTCGCGGCGAACTGACGGCGTTTTGCAGCGTTCTCTTTGGTTTGCGTAGCAAGGCTGAGGGTTCCTATCACGGCGACGCGAAGAATAAGAGCTTTGCGGTTTACAACAACGGCAAGGCCGGTGTTGCGATCATCCTTAGTGAGCGAGGAAACCAGCTCCAGAATTTCATCAATGATGACGACCGAATGGAGCTCGCAGTCTTCGCAGTTCGCCAGCTTTCCAACGCATGGAAAGTTACCCCTTCTGATGCCATCGCGCTGCTACGCCAATCAGCGTGGATGGACCGAAATTTGTCCTAATCGAGCAAATCTAGGCACTCTAAAAGTCGTCCTATAACCACAAAGTTAGACCATCATGCAAAGTGGGGTATAGAGGGTGCCAGCCCCACCCCAGCAGTCCCCCTCAGCCACATTTCTGGCTTGCCCCGCGCTTTTCTTCTTTCTCTCTTTTTCTCTCTTTTTCTCTCTTTTTCTCTCTCTTTCTCAATCTAATCTCACACACGAAGGTCAAACAGGGCACCCGCCGACGCGAAGCGGAGGCGTATTCTTGCCCCTCCCCCTCGTTGCATGATGGTCTAAATCTGTCTACTATGTAACCAATGAACTGTTAGAACAAACCCACACATAGGCGGCAGCATGGCTAAAAACTTCATATCAGAACAATTCTCGGCCATGTGCCGCGACTTAACGAACCTGTCCTCTCTTATCAAACGACTACCGCCACGGTACGCAAAAGTTGCGGCCATCCCTCCTACCGGAAAAGGAATGGAGAACGAGCCCGTCAACAAGATTGTCGTAACTGAACAAACTGGGCGCGAAGCTCTTGAGCTGGCAGCGCACAGCTACAGAGATCTTCACATCAACCCAGACTATTCGCAGAAGTCTGCCAGGCGCACCGTGGGGGTACTCTGGTTCTCCCCTTCCAGGATTGGTGTAGCTGACGAAATTGCGGCGACGGTTGAACGCATCAACGCGGCCAAAGCTGGTATCGAGGAGTTCATTATCTCGACGTACCCCACCAGGCAAGAGAGGTTTGAAGCACTTCGAGCGGACTGCCCTGGTGTCATGACTCTCCACCTTTACAGACAAATTCGGTGCTATACCAATGGCGACATCGACTCTATCCGCTTCACCTGGCAACGGAAGGACTCCTTGAAGAAGCCCGTAAAAGAGGAGCTTTTGCAACGCATCAGAGAGGAGCTGGAGCGATCTGGGCCAGACTATCAACTTCCCCTGGAGCAGCTTATCCAGAAGATCGCCAGCACCCCGGAGCCTTATCTCCGGGAGCGAAGGGAAGTAAAGGTTCAACCGGTGGCAAACGTCATGGCCGCAGGGGTACTCAAAACCGTTACCGCGCCAATGCCCCTGATCGTGCTCCAGGATAAGGATGTTCAGCTCAAATTGCTTCGTAACTTTGACGCCTCAGAACAACGCAAAACTCGATCTGATAAAGCGGCATCGGAAATCCTTGGCACCTTCGGTGGAGTCACTATCGAATCCTTCCCTGGATGAATCAGCGTGACCGCGTAACAAGGCTTTTCCGCAGCCGGAAGGGCTTTGTCCCACACAAACAATTCCAATCGACAGCAGCATGATATATAATTATGATAATTACCGTATTATCGTAATTATCGTAAACATTACAAATTAAAAGGAACGTTCTCATGGCAAGAAAATTGGTTGAGTTTGACGATGTAGCGGCTGCGGCCCAAAAGCTCAAGGACGCCGGTAAACGCCCAACGGTCATCGCTATCAGAGACATCATTGGCAAGGGGAGCTTTACCACCATTTCAACGTATCTCAAACAGTGGTCAGAGGAACACTCCCTCGATGAAGAGCTGGTAGAGGTAGTCCTTCCAGAATCGGTTATGAGCGATGCTGAGCTCTTCCTACAGAAGATCTATACGGTAGCCAAAGCAAGCGCCGATGAACAGCTTGAGCGCGAGCGTGAACTGCTACGACAGAAAGAAATTGAGTACCAGGAAGATATGCAGCAAGCCGTGGACATGGCAAATGATGCCACCGAACGGGCTGAGCTACTGGAGGAACAACTTGAAGCTCTCACCAACAAAAAATCAGAGCTCGATGCGGCCCTTGGTAAGGCAGAAAACTCGCTATCCCTCAAGTCTGCGGAGCTAGAACGCTCACTGGCTGACATTGATAAGCTGGAAAAGCGGATCGTTGAGTTGGAGGGCAAGCTGGAGGCGAAAGCCGCAGATCTGACCCGAGCACAGGATCACCTGGAGCAAGCTAAAAGCGAAAATCGCTCTTTGAGCCAAAAATTGGCAACTACAGAGGGTGAGTTGGAGGAGCAAAAAGGCAAGAGTATAGAGCAGACAGAAAAGCTCCGGGCCGCTCAGGAACAAAAAACATCGTTGAAAGAGCAGCTCGAAAATGTACAGGCCAAACTGGCCCAATCACAGGACTCCCTTGCCACAGCCAAAGCTCATGGCGAATCCGCTGAACGAGAGTGCCAGCGCCTATCTGGAGAGGTAGAAAAGCTGGACGCCAAATTATCCAGCGCCGAAGCAGAAGCTCGCGCTCTTGTTCAAGACAAAGGCATGATGGCTGGTCAGTTGCAGGAAAAAGACCAGCAGGCCAAGAGCCTCGAACAAAGACTCAATGATGCACTGACCAAAATTTCTGGGTTGGAGCAAGAGCTCGCTAAAGCTGGTAAGGGAGGGAAAAAGAAAGAGGAAAACTGATGGCGCGAAAGGCTAAATATTCAGAAGAGTGGCGACACAGAGCTGCGGCTCTTCAAACCAAGATTGAGGAGGCTATGACACTAGCCACCTCATCTATTGGCGACTATCGCTGGTTACACCGTCTCCATAGTTGGGTTACGGAGGTGGCTCAAGGTAAAGCCCCAGACTGGTGGACAGATCTGGATTGTGAAGTATCCCTCCCCCGAGAAGAAAAGCGGATCAGTACGTTCCTCTCGACACAAAAGAAGCGCATCACTCTCCAGATGTGTTTGTCGTAGGGGGCCTCATGAAACAACTTCCTCCTGACACACCAGAACAATCACTGATCACTCAGTACAAAGGGCCTCGCCTTGTCGTTAAGGCCTACGCTGGAACGGGTAAAACCACGACACTGGTGAAGTACGCCCACAACAACCTCGATTCACGTATCCTCTACTTGGCATACAACAGGGCTATCCGCGACGAGGCAAGAGAAAAGTTTCCTGCAAACGTAGACTGCAAAACGTCCCACCAGCTTGCCTACGCCACTATAGGAAGGGGCTACCAGCACAAACTCTCCGGCAACCTAAGGCTCACCGATATTGCCCAAGCGGTGAATACCAAGAACTGGACGTTTGCCAAAGATATTCTCGATACGCTCAACGCCTTTATGTGTAGTGCAGACATGCGGATTCTTTATACGCATTTTGCTCGCGCCGATACGGGTAAAGTGCTTACGTCCAAACAGGAGAGATACCAAATCCAGGTGGTCGAAGGTGCTGAGCTCATATGGAAACGGATGACAAACGTTCAAGATCCGTTCCCGACCGTACACGATTGCTACCTCAAACAGTATCAGCTCGGGATGCCGAATCTGTCTCGCCGGTACACCACCATTCTTTTTGATGAAGCACAAGACGCTAACCCCGTAACAAGTAGCATCGTCCTACAGCAGAACTGCAAGGTAATCCTGGTTGGAGATCGCCACCAGCAGATCTATAGGTTCAGAGGCGCAAACAACGCCCTTGATAGCAAAGAGCTCATGAACGCCGACCAACTCTATCTCACTCATAGCTTCCGCTTTGGCCCCAACGTTTCGCTGGTGGCAAACGCCCTTCTTGAACTCAAAGGTGAAACACGACCTGTTGTTGGCCGGGGACCAGCAGATCAGGTACTCATGTTTTTACCAGGTGACGTGGGCCACCGCGCAATACTTCACCGAACCGTCATGGGGGTTATAGAGACGGCGCTCTCTGCGACCGAATCCGGAGCGCAGGTATTCTGGGTCGGTGGAATCGACGCTTACCAGATCAATGAGCTCCAGGATTTGTACTGGTTTTCGATGGCAGAGCCAGACCGGGTAAAGAATAAGAAACTGCTTGATGAGTATGAAGACTACTTCGAGTATCAAGAAGTAGCGAAGGCGACCAAAGACCCTGAGATGATGAGGGCTGTCAAGATCATCAACAGCTACGATGAAATCCCTGAACGACTCACCACTCTACGACGCAATACAGTCAAAGAAGAGTTTGGGGCTGACATTACGGTCTCAACAGCTCATCGGTGCAAAGGGTTGGAGTGGGACTTTGTTCAGCTCTATGACGACTTTCCGGATGTCCTGGACCCAGAGCTCGACCCAATGGCCCGTGACGATGAAATAAACCTGCTCTACGTTGCATCCACCAGAGCGATGCGAATCCTTGCGTTGAACAGCGCTGTCGAGATGGTTATCCGCTACATCACCCAAAAACGCATGGTCGAGAAGCAGATGAAGATGGCCGCAGAAGCGACAGAAGTTGAAGAGGACACGACCAAATAGTTTGGTCAATTCTTTCACATGTGAAAGTTGACAAATAAAACGCTCTAAGCGCCCTAAATGGGCGCTTACACCTGCCTAATTTCACGCCTCCCACCTCTACCATATCGAGCATGGGAAAATACGTGCGTGAGACTATGAAAAAATCACCTTTGAATTTACTGCTCCTTGCAGCGCTCACGCTGGGGGCATCACACCAGGCTTGGGCTCAAGATGGCACAAGACCTGGTTTTTATGAGCGAAAGGAAGAGGGTTGGTTCTGGTACAAGGAAGAGCCCAAAGAACCAGAGAAAAAACCCGAAAAGCCCAAACCAAAGCCTGTGGCAGAAGCGAAGCCTACACAGCCTAAGCCTGCTGCTCCGCTTCCGAGCGGCCCAGAAATGTTCTCAGCGGAATGGTTCCGGGAAAACTTACCCAAGTACAAAGACCTTGCTTGGAACAATCCTACCGTTGAAAACGTCAGGACGTTTCTCTACTTGCAACGATTTGCGATAGATCGCTCTGAACAATTTTCCGATGCTACAGAGCTGGCGGTCGTAGGTGATCCTTTCTTGGATGAAATTACTCGACGTCCTGCTGCCACGTTTGCCTCACAACAAGTTGATCGTGACGCTGGTAACGCCAAAAACATGCTACTCAAAAGCGTAGCCGAACGCGTAGGGATATTCTTCTTCTACAAGTCCGACGATGACTACAGTGACTTGCAAGCACCGCTCATCAAGATGTTGGAACAAGGAGAAGGATTCTCGATCATTCCTGTATCTATGGACGGCAAACCACTCCCCAGTGGGCTTTTCCCCCATTACAAAACCGATGAAGGCCATGCCAAACAACTTGGTATCGTAACTTTCCCTGCTGTTTACCTCGCATCTCCAGACGGTCAGTTCGCTCCTATAGGACAAGGGCCAATGTCTCTTCCTGAGCTGAATCACAGGATTTTGGTCGCAGCAAAACGCAATGGTTGGGTCACAGACGAAGAGTTTAACCGTACACGTCCGGTACTCAACCTGGAAAACAACATAGCCGAACGCTTGGCCTCACCAGAGCTGGGCTCTGACCTCAAACAGCTATCTCAAGCGAGCGGTGATAAAGACAACTTTGTGCCACCGGAACAACTCATGAAGTACATCCGGGACAAATTACAGGAGAACTAAGATGGTCACGCACAAGACATTAAAAAGGAGCCTGCTTGCCCTGAGTGTGGCGGCCAGTCTCGTCATGGCACCGACAGGGGCGATAGCCGCTAACGGCCTCCAATCACAGATGGACAAACTCTTCAATGAAATGAGCAACACAACACCACCTGGGGTTTATGAAAGCCAACGACGTGGCGTTTTAGCTGGTGGCCGGTTCACTGCAAAGACACGAATCTTCGACGAGAACCTGGTGAGCTTTGCCCCTCCATCATGGAAAGCTGGTTGCGGTGGTGTAGATCTGTTCGGCGGTTCGCTTTCCTTCATTAACGCGGATCAAATTGTCCAACTCCTTCGGGCTGTAGCAGCCAACGCCAAGGGCTATGCCTTCCAGCTTGCGCTCGATAACGTTTTCCCGGACGGAGCGAAGTGGATAGAGAACTTCCAGAAGAAAGTGCAAGCGCTCAACCAACATCTGGGCAACTCCTGCCAGCTCGCTCAAGGTTTCGTGAACGACCTAACCAGCGGCATGGACCTTAAACACAAAACTGATGCTTCTATAACCGCGACAACTTCCGGCCTGTATGAAGACTTCTTCGGGTCCAAGCAGGAAACCAGCGGCAAGAGTCCTCTGGAAGAACTGAAAGCCAACAAACCTGACGAATACAACAAGATGATTGGCAACATCGTCTGGAAGCAACTCAAGAGCAACAACGCCAACACCTGGTTCCAGTACGGGGATAACACCCTTCTTGAAGCGATCATGTCTTTAACCGGCACAGTCATCATTGGTGATCTGGTAAACGACCCGAACTCAACCGGCACTGGTGCGAAAACAACCCCTCTGACGACCCTACCAGGTAACAAGATCACCTTGTCAGACCTGATTTCAGGCGGTTCTGTTGAGATCTATTCCTGTGATTCTGATACGACCAACTGCCTGAGTGCTGGCTCCAGCAATAAAACTGTCGTGCTCAAAGGTATCAAGAACCAGATCACCGATATGCTGTTAGGAACAAGCTCTACACCTGGTGTGATCTACAAATACGCAACGAACTCTGGAACCTTAACCGACCCAGAAAAGGCCTTTGTTTCTAACCTCCCCGGAGGGATTGGCACCATTGTTCGTAACTTGTCTGTCCTTTCACAGGACGGCGCTAACCTGTTCGCAACAGAGTCATCAGGAGCGATAGCCCTGACCATGATGTATAGCTTCTCGGAAGAGTTCTTCCGCGCAGCTCGCATTGCGATGGCTAACAGCAAATCACCCTACAAGAAAGAGGCACTAGAGCTTCTCGCGCAATCGCAACAGCAAATCCGTGCTGAATACACAATCCTGTCCTCTCAATACGGCGATCTGGCAAGCCAAATTGAGAAATACAACAACCTACTGGACAACATCCGCAAGCAAAAATACATGCTGGCAACTTTGTCCAATCCTCCTAGCACGAACTAAGGAGCTATTGGAATGGGATCTTTTTCAATCCACTCTATCGGTGACTCTGCTTTTCTGGAGCAAATCCTGATTGCAGTATCAATGATCACCGGCACCGGGGATTTCGAGAAGATGGTCAGTATTGGCCTGCTTCTTGGGGTCTTGATGATCTGTATTCAGTCCGTCTTTCAGGGCGCAAAGCAAATCAACCTCCAGCAAGTGCTGGTAGGTTGGATTCTATATGCCTGTTTCTTCGGCCCAACCACAACTGTGACTATCGAGGACGCTTATACAGGGCAGGTTCGAGTCGTCGCCAATGTCCCTATTGGGGTAGGCTTTGCTGGAGGTGTCATATCCAACGTGGGATACACCATCACCAATTTGTTTGAAACTGGATATGGGGTAATCGTACCCAATGTCACGGAAAGCCACTTTTCCGAAACACTGAAACTGTTGAATGACGTCAGACGGCGAGCCTATGACACAGGAGTTTTTACTGCGCTTAACTCAGCAAATGGAGGCGGCTATGTTGACGTGAGGCGTTCCTGGAACAATTACATTCGGGAATGCACGTTAACCAAAGTCGATCTCAACCTAATGTCCCTTGATGAGTTGATGAACCGTTCAACTGACTCAGCTTTGCGATTCAACTCACAGCTCTACGGAACTAGGTTGTATTTGTCTACAGCAAACCCTGACGGCGCTGACTACACATGTACTGACGGATGGGTGGCTATTAGCACTGCAACCGCCAACCTAAGCAGCCCGGTTGTTGTTGATGCTCTTAACAGCCTACTGGGTATTGACACGTCAACTGGAGACAACGCTCTAACGAAGCTGACCGATTCGCTTCAAGCGATGGGTGCCACAACTACGTCATCAATCGACTATCTGAAAGCCGCCGTTCTGGAGCCCCTCTATTATGAAGCCGCAGCAGGACGTTATCAGGACCTCCAGGATTATGGCTCTGCATTGATGGTCAACCAGGCTATTCAGCAACGGAACACACAGTGGGCCGCAGAGCAGTCGATGTTCATGACCGTCGTCCGACCAATGCTGACGTTCTTTGAAGGCTTTATTTATGCTATAACCCCGATCATTGCTTTTATTATCGTGATGGGCAGCTTCGGCCTCCAGTTAGCCGGGAAATATGTACAAACCATCCTCTGGATTCAGCTATGGATGCCAGTCCTCTCAATTATAAACCTGTTTGTTCATACCGCCGCGTCAAATGAGATGTCTAGCCTCAGTGCTGGTGGTCTCAACTCCATGTACGCTCTTTCCTCAACTGGAGATGTTCTGCAACACTGGATTGCAACCGGCGGCATGTTGGCTGCGGCCACTCCGGTGATTTCCCTGTTTATCGTCACAGGTAGCACCTACGCCTTCACCAGCTTGGCATCGAGAATAAGTGGTTCTGACCACGTTGACGAAAAGATGCAAACGCCAGATCTACTCAAGCAAGGTCCGGTTATGCAAAGTCAGCCAGCGTACAATCACAACCAGTTCAGTGGTGCGATTGCAAACGGCGCAGAAAGCATGATCAGTACCTTCTCGCTTGGCTCCACCTTGGCATCAGGCGTGAGCTCCGCACAGGCATTACAAAGTCAGAAATCGGAGGCTTTCCAAAGCACTCTTGGTCGAGGTTTTTCTGATGGAGTAAGTCAGGATCAAGCCTATTCAAGACTCTCCAATGTCGGGCGCAACGTTTCGTCGCAAAACACAGCTCAAAGCCAATTGATCAACCAGCAAGCCAAGAACTTCATGGATAAGTTCCAGGTGGATGATAGCCACTCTGATGCTGTCAAAGGTGCTTTTGCCATGCAGGCTATGGGCACACTCGATGTTGACGAAGCTGCGTCCATGCTTATGCCTATGGTTGGCAAGGCCAGGGCAGCAATGAAGGCCGCTGCTGGTGTGAAATCAAACAGTACAGCCCTAGTTCCTGCTGGTGGTAATGGCGAATCAGGCGGCGGCAGTGATGTCCTGGACATCAAAGCGCAAGCGAAGGGAGCAACAGAGTCATCAACTCAAGACTCTTCAAGCTGGTCAGCGAGTGATGTGTCCCAGTTCATGAAGGGTGTGAGCTATTCGCAAACCGATAGCCAGGCGTTGACAAATCAATTAGCGCAGGGTTTCAGCCGTTCTGGAAGCGAGTCATTCAAGCAAACCTGGGGCGATAGCTTATCCCAGAACCTATCCAAGTCCGCTTCTGAACTGGTGTCTGCATCGGACACCTTCACAACAATGAGTCAGCTCCAAAACCAAATGGGCTCCATGACTAATACCGACTTTAAAACTCTCGGTGGTGCAGTAGCACAAACCCCTGCGGCCATGAACCAACTGAATGACTATTTCCGAAATGCCGCGCCGCAATCGGTTAAAGACGAGGCGGCTTCACTACAGCAAAGATACCAAGCCTACGGAATGTCTCCTCAAGTGGCCCAGGCAGCAGCGCGAATGACAGCAATGACCAACTCCAAAAATTACGAACAGGGTAAGGAGCTTGGCGGGTATCAAGCCGCACTACAGGCGATCAATACCGCGTCCGGTCGCAACGGAGCATTTAGTGGTGATGCTTACGGAAATAACGGCATTGAAGGCCCGAATGTTCAAGGCCTACCAGGTCAGGTTCAAGGGGCTGTAGGCAGTGGACCTAACATCCCAACCGGATTCCGGGAGAATGTGGCTGGGATGGCTGGAACTAATCCGGCATCAGAAGCTGGGCAGTTACCAACGAATAGCCCCCTTGTTCAAAATGAACATGCAGCCGGTACGTCAGCTCTTCATAACCAAGCACAGCAAACAGAGCGAAATGTATCTGCTCCTGAACTGAAAAAAGCCCAAGATAACCTTATGAACTCGCTTCCGGAAATGTCTTGGAGCGCTTCGGCGTGGGGAGCGTGGGACAACTCCAGTGATTGGATGGGCCGCAGAGCTGAACAAGCAGGTGGAGCTCTCATTGCTGGTGGTCAAGCTGGCGCTGATGCGTTCTCAAGAGCGATGGATCAAATGAGAACGATGACACCTGAACAACGCGACCAATTCATCGCGGCCACTCAACGCGGCGACCAGGCCGTGCAAGAGGAGTTTGGCTGGGCCGGTGATGCGATGGTCGGTATGGCTAAACTTGGCCGCAACGTCATGGGAGCTGCTGCAAGCGGCTATGATGCAGCGAAGGAGTGGTTAACTGGTAAATCTGATCTATCGGAAGCCGCTAAAGGGATGAGCATTGAGGAACGCGGCGCGTTCTATGCAGCAGCGCTATCCTCTGCCGCAGAAGCTGGTGGTGGAGCCGCGCAGCAGTTTATGAACCAGTACGGTGATGAGTTCAAAGAAACGATGCAGTCTATCGCTCAAAGCCGTTATGGGCTGACTGAATCCCAAGCCGCTGTTTATGCCGAATCGTTTGACACAAACGAAGGTCGCATGAACCAGGCTGTTCAGAATCTGAAAATGGAGTATGCAGAACGTAACCCGGATGGCTCACCGATGATGCAAGGAGGTCAGCCTGTTCTTTCTCAGCAAAACGAAGAGTTTACGGACAAGCTGGTAAACGTATTGCAGAACTCGACGGAAGCTGGAGACCGTTCAGGTAGCTATTTGACTGCCGTCAGGGGGTACAACATAGCAAATCAAAGGTTCTAAAAGACCAACCAAATAATAAGGGGGCCAGCAGGCCCCCTTATTCGTCTCCAGCTCCAATATGGAAGCGCTGGTCAAAATCATAGGAATCTTGAAACCCACCAGTTTGTTTTTTTCTGCGCCGGGTAGGTGGTGCCTCTTTATATGCTGACCGCGCAACGCGGATAAAGCACGTTAGTCCAAACAGAGCCCCGACAACCAAAGCAACTTGCCACTGGAAGTAAGCGATCCCTCCCCAAAAGATAACAGCAGCCCAAAGGCTTTTGTGAACCAGAAATAGGAAACGAGCACCCCAAACGCCGAAGGGAGCCAGCGCCACACCAAGTCCCCAAGGTGTGTCAGCCATCATGGCTATTCCCAGAAGCACCATTCCCAGCAGAAGAATATTGACCACATGTTTCATATCAACCCCCTTACTCTTTACCTCCAGTTTACCACGGCATCAAAAAATGCAACTGTGAAAGTTTGACTATTTTTTGCTAAACAACCATTCCATTGGCAACTTCTTCGATTAGAATTTGCCCTCAAACTTTCACATGTGAAAGTTTGCCCTTACGGAACAAGGCGTTTATTGACAAAGCATTACATAGTTGAACATGTCAAACAAATCGCATACACTATGGAATAGGCCATTGCTAACGCTTTGGTCCCCATCTGCAACACCGCAGAGTTCTCTTTCTCAAATATCTCTTTCTGTAAACACCATCATCCTTGTGTGGTCGGGATGCGCCTTTGCCTTCCCTGCCCTCCTCAGCTCCTGCTGTATTCGCAATTTCAGCCCTCGCTGTATCCCTAAAATCACTTATACCTAAACGCTATTTAATATCACAAAATACCGCACTCCCCGTGCGCTATTTCCGCCATTCTTTTGGCGCACTTTCCATTACTATCGCAAAAATATCCGTATCCCATTGATTACTAAAAGTATTGTAACTTTGTTCCGTCGGTACAAAGTTAAGTGTATGTTTTTAAAGGTTTTTTATTGTTGATAGCATCATTATTTGGGCTTATAAAGGCGCAAAATGTGTCAGTTTGTGACAATAGAAGAACTCTAAAAGCGTTCATCGAATAACGCACTTTTTGTATGGCTAACAACGCAGTTTAAAGGGTGGCAAACAATGGATAAATGCCAATTGATAGACATCCCAAGCGACCCAGAGAAGAAACGTGAGTGGATCAAGTACAAACTCAAGATCCAGGGGCTTTCTCTGGCCGCATTGGGCAGAAAACACAAAACATCTCGGCAGGTGGTGTCTACGGCACTCTATAAGCCCAGTCCACGCTGGGAACATGAGATAGCTACAGCTTTGGGTGTGAAGCCGTCTGAGATTTGGCCGGAGCGGTACGACGAAGAACACGAAATACCCCTCAGACATAAGGAGGCAAGCTGATGAAGAACAAAGCCAAGGCGCTAGTTCTGTCTGCGGCTCTCCTTTCATCAACAGCGAATGCTATTGACCTGAGCGGAACCATCTTCGACAAAGCAGCGAAAGCATATAACCTCGACCCTCTTCTAGTGTATTCGGTCGCATTGGCCGAATCTGCATCAGGGAGAGGTAATGGCTCTATAAGTCCTTGGCCTTGGACGCTTCGCGTTCCTGGGCTTCCTTTCTATGCTAAGTCGGAAGATCAGGCAAAGGCTAAGCTCGCTGAGTTTCAGCAGCAGTACGGTCGTGCCATTGATGTCGGGTTTATGCAAGTGAGCATCCGGTGGAATGGTCATAGAGTTTCTTCTCCAGCAGATCTTCTCGACCCAGAGACCAACGTCATGGTTGGGGCAGAGGTGCTATCAGAAGCCATTCAGTCATCTCCAAATGACTTGGAGCTTGGCGTTGGCCGCTATCACGCCTGGGAAGACGAAATCCGAGCCAGAAACTATGGTAGCCGAGTCTTGGCTATCTATCGCAACCTTCGTGATTTGCGAGGGGGGCGGAATGTTGGAACTGGATATTATTGGTGCGTGGGATGCAAGAGCCGTCAACCTCGATCAAGAAGAAGCTGATAGAAACGTCTACGAGTTCGATCTGACATTGTGGAACCTGCTATCCACTCTGGCAAAAGAACGTCCAGATGATGCGGCCTCACAATTTTCTTTGGGCATGGACACCGTTCAAAAGCTGTCACTGGCAACACCTTCCCAATTGGAAGCTCTGGCCTCTGGCGTGTTGATCTCTTTCAAACTCGAAACAGCAGAGCAGAACATCATCACGCGACTCTCTGGCGACTACGACCCTGTAGTTTTTATCAACCATAGTGTTGATGAATTTGATGCTGCCTACTGGTTGCTATTTAACCGCGTCGCATCGAGAGACCCGGAGATGGCAAAGGAAGTTTTCGGGGTTTCGAGAGAGCTTGCGGAGCTGGTGGCTAAGGCAACAGACAGCCAGTTGCGCCACATGTCTGGAACAACGGTTACGCATTTTACGCTTCGTTTTGCTCCGAGCATCATTGAAGAAATTCTCGATGACAGCCGGGAAGAGTTAACACACCCGGTATTGAAAAAACTGCAACAGTCTCTACAGGGACGTGGGAGGTGGAGATGAACATTGGCAACTCTGGTACATTGGGTCGCTGGGTTACAGCTCGACACATGGCCCTTGCTGGGTACATCACAAAAATCATCATGATCGAGACTGGTCTGACCTACAAACAGGTCAGACGGCTTTACCAGGATCTGGAGAGGGACGGATATACTCTGGAACGAAAATCCAGAACTTTCCGGGGTGGTGCGACACTGATTCATAGTCACACATCCAAGATACAGGCCTCTCTTCTAATGCAGCTCTACTTCAACATTGGTGGAGAAGCCGTGTTGCGGTCTGTGAACATCAAAGCCTTGAACAAGGCATTTAGAATGTATCACGCAATCCGCAAAGAAGTGCCCGGAATGAAAGGTGCTCGGTGGGCTCCGTTTGATATTACTGATGCCTGGTGTCTTGCTTCGGAGCTGAGAAGTGGGGACGCAATGCTGGAGGTGTGCGACAACTGCAAGTGTACGTACTTCACCTCTGTTAATCAAAGAACCTGCGTTGAATGTCCGTTCTGCAAAGAACAAGGAAGGCATGGTGGTGGGGAGAAAGAGTGTGCTTGAGTAGACTATGACATTTCGGACCAGAAGATGAGCGCCCAAACTTTGCGGCGCTCATTTTTTTACTTCTTCTGTGGGATACGGTAGCGCTCCAGCTCGACAGCTCCCAACCCCTTGAAAGCATCCGGGCGACGTCCTTGCCCACTCCACGAAACTCCGTCTTTTGAATATTTAGCATTATCAGGTTCTGATCTGCTCGTGAACATTTCGTTGAGCAAGCCGATGTCCACACCGCAGGATTCCATGTCGCTCATTATTCGCTCAGCCTGAGCTCGCTTTTCTTTTTCTTCTTCTTCTCGCTTTTTGTACTCTTCCTCCAGTTCATTGAGAACGCCCTTCATTCTGTCAATGATCTCCCGAACTTCATCTAACGGGAGTCCTCGCAACAGGGTGCGAATGCGGCTTTTACGCTTTAACTCTGCGATTATTAACTCTCTACGTTCAGCCGCTGATAGCGTAGAGAACTCCTCGTGGTCTTTCATGTCATACGGAGCCCATCAGTTTTCCTTTAAGTGAATCACGTTGAGAGTTCAGTTTTGCGTCAGTCTGCACTGGCGAATTTTGATGCTGTGCAGGTTGACTCTCTGAACTCTGTTGCTCAAAAGACCCAATGTTGCCAGAAAATCGAAGAGAATAAAGACCCAATAGAGCAAGGGCGCGGAGCCGATCACTACGCGCCTTATGCTGCATCTGGGACAGTTCACGATAGAGCTCCGGAAAGGCTTGCTCCGATATGTTCAGATTAGATATTTTTCCATCCCATTTGCTACCAGCCACAACGACCTCCTATCTATCAGCCGCAGAACCAGAAGCCCCTGGCATTGGATGCCACGGATTCGTTGGGCAGTACGATCCTGCTCTTAGGGAAAAGCTCCTTGGCCGCATCTTGGTAAGCCTCGGCACCGCCGCCAGCCAGCAGAACTACGTCAGCATCCATCCCGTCCTCACGCATTGACTTCCGCATAGGGATCAAGGCGTTTTGAGCGACTTTGGTTGAGGCTTTCTTGAAGTAGTCTTTGATCGATACCTTTTCACCGTAGAGGAAGATTTCGGCCTTACCGGCACGAATAGCTTTCTCGATCTTTTCGATGCCAGGGGCACCGCCGTGGTCTTCCTGAATTAGCCGGTCCGTTTCCTGTAGCAACACCGACATCGCCTTGAGGCTGGTGCCAGATGAGTGATAGCGGACCTCTCCCTCTTCAAGAGCTACCCAGTCTACAGAAAAGAACCCAGGGTCAATTACAACGGTTTTTCCTCCCTGGATAATCTCCAGGAGGTCTTCATCTTTGGTTGAACTTACAACATCCATGTAAGCACCGGCAGGTTGAGGTACAACCACGACAGACTTAACCGCTACCGATCGTTTTGGCGTGATCTGGTGTTCACCCTCAAGCCGAGATTTCAACGCCTCTCTGCGCTCTACGTCCATGTACTGACTAACAGGCAGGCCAGTCACCAGCACATCGATCTCCTTCTGCTCGGACATCAGGAGTGCAGCGTAGAAAAGAGCCTTGTATGGATTGGTCGAAGGATAGTCGCCGTGAAGCTCACGCTCCCATCCTTGCAATCGGTCAGGCTCGACGCCTGCAACCCATTTCTCTCCATCAATCACAACCTGAATGCAGGTCCCTGCACCGCCAGTTAACTGTTGTGGCATCAGTTCCAATGGACCTGCCCCCACCGGCATGACGACTGTGCGAGCTTCCTCACCTTTATACCCCATTGCCATTTTCAGGTTGGAGTAACCAATATCCAAACCCAGAACAAATTGACTCATGAAATCCTCCAAAGATTGCTTTTAGATTGCTTTTCGATTGCTTGCCGCGTGTTGGATAGAGAATAAGGCTAAAAGCGGGGACAGATGGCCTGTGTAATTGCCCAAAAGGGGCATATAGGTTGCTTTTCGGTGGCTTTTTGATCGTTGAGTAAGGGAACCTATGGGAACGCTGCACGGATAGGCTCAGATAAACAGACCTTACCCTCGCATCGAGAACCGCTTGCCCTCCAGCATCGAGAGACGGTGGTAAAGAGGCATTTGGAATCTTTGATGCCATATCCAATATATCTGGAATCTTTAAATATAGATTCATATGTAAAGAGGCTGTGAAAGAATAAGAGCATCAAGATTCCAGATAGATAGAGGGAAATTTGACAAATTCCAAAGATGGGTTAGCCTAGTGACAGAACTAGATTCCAGTATTGGAATAATCAGCTTTAAATTCCAGATAGATAGTTATGTGGATAGGAATTGGATAGGAATTGGGAGGGTATTGAGGTGAGTCTACCAACAGAGCGATGGCTAGATCTGCTAGATCCGAAGCTCGAAGAAGAACGATCCGAGATAACAGAGGATCTGCTAGAGGCAGAGGGACGAGAGTTTGTTGCAGAGGTACGGAGCAAACTGGATCACGCCTTAGCGGTTCTTGCTGTCGAGGCGCAGCAGGAAGCGGACATGTACTGGAACGCGCACAAATCAGCGCGTGAAGAAGCGTCAGAGGACGAACAAGGGCGTGTCGGTACACGGGTTCGCATTCTAGGCGTATCACTCGTTGCAGAGTGGTATCGCAACAGATTTGTCGAACAAGTTCCCGGACAAAAGAAAAGGGTTCTATCGACACATATCAAGAAGGGTCGCGGTCATGCCTACAGCATGTCGCACTTCAAGAAAGAGCCTGTCTGGGCACAAGAGTTGATCCAGCAAGTTGAAACCAGGTATGCCGTGTTAAGACAACGCGCCACTGCCTTAGCAAAAATTCGCCGGGCGCTAAACGAGTACGAGCGCCAGCTAAACAAGACACATAGCGACGAGGTGTGACAACATGACAGCATCTGTAGCGGCCACTGAATTGGCGAAACTGGGGAAATGTGAAGCGATGATCAAGAAAGTCGCCAGCCATCCTCGCCCTGCCCTGTCAAAGCGCCCACAATCGCCACAGGGGACAGATAGCACCCTTCGGGGTGAGTTCGCTCATTTCCGATATGAAGCGGCAGCCCTGCGTTTTATGAGCGGCACTGCGGGGGCTAAGCGTCGCATCTACCAGCTAGTGTTTTCAGCGACGGTAGCAGCGGGAGCATTGACAATGCTGGCGGC